>JANQSK010000231.1 GCA_028284105.1 Anaerolineae bacterium | reverse complement strand
TGATTACATATGATGGTGAATCACCGGTAGAGATGGTGCAAATGACGGCATCATTTACCTTTGAAATGATGCTTTGGTCTGATGGTAGGCCATTAACGGCCGTTGATTCGGTCTATTCTTTCAATGTGGCGGCTGATTCCGTAACGCCTGTTGATAAATCTGTAATTGAACGGACGGTCAGCTATGAAGCGGTTGATGAACAAACGGCCGTTTGGACCGGTCTCCCTGGCTATATCGACCGCACCTTCTTTTTAAACGTATGGACCCCACTCCCGTCACATACATTGACCCGTTTTACAGCCAATCAGCTCCTCGAAGCCCCTGAAAGTAACCAACCAACAGTTGGATATGGCCCATTTGTGGTTCAGGATTGGCAACCGACTCAATTAACTCTAGTGAAAAATGAGTCTTATTCAAATCCGAGCTATCCCAATGTGGATCAGCTTGTGTTTATTGAGGAGTCTAACGGATTAGATGCGGTGAGAAACGGCCGTTGTCAAATTGCCCTTTATGAAACGAATCAGCCTAGCCAAACGCCTGACATTTTAGCGGCACAAGCAGCAGGTGAGCTATCCGCCATTTTTCGGCAGAGTTTAGTCTTTGAACATATTGACTTTGGCATCAATCCCGTACCCAATTATCAGCGAAATCATCCTGATTGGTTTGAAGATGGACGTGTGCGTCGCGCCATTATGCACTGCATCGATCGGCAGCGAATGATTGATGAGCTCCAATTTGGTCAAGGAGTGCTTCATGATGCGTATGTGGCCTCCAATCATCCTGCTTTTCCAGATGATGCAACAACCTATGCATACGATCCTGATTTAGGGAATCAGCTCCTTGATGATACGGGACTAGTCGACCAAGATGGAGATGGATTGCGTGAGCGGCGTGCCTTTGGTGAAGAACTGATCATCACCCCCATTAGCATTACGTTGGGGACAGATGATGTGACACCCCTACGCCGTCAGATAAATGAACAGGTTCAAGCTGATTTATTACAGTGTGGTATTGGTGTTTCTCTGTACGAAAGTCCCGTGCAGGATTGGTATGCAGATGGTCCATTTAGTCCTCTTTTTGGCCGCCGTTTTGATTTGGGTACCTTTGCTTGGTTAAGCCGTATCGAGCCACCTTGTAATCTGTATCTTTCAAGCAATATCACCGGACCCCAAGAAGAAGGGTTTGGAGGATGGAATAATGTCAATGCAACAGGCTGGGCAAATGAAGAATTCGATACGGCTTGCGAAACAGCTCAAAGCGCGCTCTTAGAAACGGCCGATTACAAGACCAACCACCAAGAAGCAATTCGAATTTTTACGCAAGAACTGCCTATGATGCCACTCTTTTCACGATTTGAAATTATTCTGCATGAGCCCACAGTGACCGGATTGAATGTCGATGTTACGCAACGTTTCCCTCTATGGAACGTCTCCCAATTGGATTGGGATGATGGACAGTAGGGGGGTGGTTTGTGGTAAGATTTGATTTGCGATGAATTTTTTAAGACGACTCTGGCCTGCTCGCCAGATTGAGTATGACTTTGACGATAACGACATGGAAAGATATCTCCTAGTGGGGCTGGGGAATCCTGGCCGAAAATATCGGGGACACCGACACAATATTGGGTTTATGGCGCTTGATCGCTTAGCCGAGCAGTTTGGCATTGAAGGGAAAAAGGTGCAAAACAAGGCGATTGTGGCAAACGGCCGTATTCGTAATAAATCGGTCATTCTTGTCAAGCCCCAAACATTTATGAACAACAGCGGTGATTCTGTTGGGCCACTTGCCAACTTCTACAAAATTGAGCCAGAAAATGTTCTCATCATTTACGATGAGCTCGATTTACCCTTTGGAACGATTCGTTTGCGTGAAAAAGGGGGGGCTGGTGGTCATAACGGGATGAAGTCTGTCATCAATCATTTAGGTGAAGGCTTCCCGCGATTACGCTTGGGTATTAGTCGCCCACCTGGACAAATGCCTGTACCTGCCTACGTGCTGCAAGATTTTCACAAAAACGACATGCCGCTTTTGGATGAAATCCTTGATGAAGCGGTTAGGGCTGTTGAAACCTATCTGCAAGATGGGGTTCAGTTGGCTATGTCAAAGCATAATCGTAATCTTGTATCAAATTAAAAGAAAAAAGGGTTTCATTACCGAAACCCTTTTTTAAAATGCATATAGAGGATAGGGAGCTGCCGCTATCTTGCCACTTTAAATCCAATGATTCTTATTATCCTTTTCTGGTTGCGTATTCTCAGCTTGAAAATATAAAAATGAAGCGGTAGACGTCGTTAGAAGAATCCAGAAAATTGCTTCCGATTGTTCACTTCCTTTGAGAACAATACTAGTGGCCAAAATGGCACCTGCCCAAAGCATTGCATTGATGACCATCAAACGGCTATTTTTCATTTCGCAAGCAGTAAATTGTTTAATTAAATTGATCATTTTAAAAACTCCTTTGAGTTAAATATTTATCGTTTTTGTTGTTCTAATTTAATTAGTATCAAAAATGCATCACTTTATTACAGAAGATCATCGAAAGGCTGATAAAGTGAGATTATGCTTTTTAAAAACATTTTGATGGGGGAATGCACGGGGAAAGAAGATAAATTGAAAATTCAGTCAATTATTCTAAGTAATGCCGGATAATATAACACTTCATTGTTCTGCTTATAGCTCCCAGCTTGGGATATCATGTTTTAGTAAATGAAATAATTTTTCATTTTCTTCTTTGTAAAAATCAATCAGGAAGTTCGAGACATCTTCAGAGTATTCAGCTTTAGTTTGTTTTAAATTTTTCTTAACTTTGGAAATTGAGTTCCTTAAAAAAGAAGGTTTTAATTTTTGTAAATGCGGATACACATTTGGCATGTAGTGATTTAGCAGTGACAGGATATAGGGCCGTTCCTCAAAATGATGAACTTTATTTTTTGTTGAATTGAACTTAAATGATGAATCAATCTCCAAAAATTCACACACTTTTCGAAGCCCCTCTTCGGGATTTTGAACAATATCAATTTCAAAAATTAAAATGAGCAATTGTGAATCATCAAATTTCTGGTAATACTTTTTGATATGTTGATGGTATAGACCCATGTCAATGATTCCAAATTGTTGAGAATACTTTTTTTTGTTACCAAGAATTAAATCTTTAGCGTTTACAAAAGGGGGGATTTGGCCATTTTTTTTGTAATGATTAATGGCTGAAATTGCGCGATGAACAGGATTTCTAAGTGTAATAATTAACTTGACTTGCGGGATTGTCTCGAAAATATTGTGATGAATGTTGGGGAGGTGGTTCCCAAAATCTGACTGCATTTTTATGTCAGTCACCCACAAATAATTTGGCGTTTTATCACCAATTAGCATATGGGGAGTGTTTGAAGGAAACTGTGATTCATACCAATCACTCCCTTGATTGTAATTTTTCTCTAAGTTGAAAAAATGAATTTCGTGAGATGGAATATAAATTTGCGGATGCTGATTAATATTTCTGGCGAGCCATGATGTGCCTGACTTTTGAGCTCCGATTATCAAAAAATCTGGTAGGGCCATTTTGAACCTCTCAATCAATAGTTGAATTTGATAAGGTATTGCTTCAATGTAAAGATTTTTTTGTAATTATGCACCAAAGTACTAGAATGCGCTAAAGATGCAAAAAAACGTCAAAAATTAAACCTAAAATTAAATGTTGTGATAGAATCGGGGGTTGCTATGAGCATATCCAGCTTACTTGACGCATTCCAAGAACTACCGTCGATGCAGAACCTTTTAGAGGTCATGGGTACATCGGAACCATTACGGCCGTTAACCCTGCCTCAGACTGCTCGTGCACCTGTTTTGGCTGAGATTTATCGCCAAAAACGGATGCCTATTTTGCTGCTGACTGGGCGTGTGGATACGGTGACACCTTGGCTTCAAGCCTTTGAAATGTGGCTGCCTCCGGAACTCCAACCCATCCGTTTGCCCGAACCCACGCCATTGCCAAACGACCGAGGACCATGGAGTGAACGAACGCGAAACGGCCGTTTAAAAGTGCTGGCCGAGATGATGGCTGGACAGCATCCGCAAATTCCAGCCAATGAAAACCCACCGTTTGTGATTGCCTCCGTGCGGTCCTTTTTGCAGAAGACATTACCTAAAAGACGCTATATCACGTCAACACGCGTTTTGCGTGTTGGTCAAATCATCGATCTCAATAAGTTGATGGATTTATGGGTTGGTGTTGGGTATGAGCCGGTCAGCGTTGTTGAAGGGGCTGGGCAGTTTAGTCACCGTGGTGGCATTTTGGATATCTTCCCTGTAGCGGCCGATGCGCCTGTTCGCATTGAGCTATTTGGGGATGAAATTGATACGCTGCGCTACTTTGATCCAGGGACACAGCGATCCTTAGGGAGCGCAAACGATTTGCAATCTGTGGCCATTCCACCTGCCCGCGAAGCGCTGCCATCTGTGGCTAAAGAGATGGCGATGGCATTTGCAGATAGCTTCGATGAAGACAGCGACAACTTGCCTTCTTGGCAGGATGATCTCAAAGCATTGCGCCAAGGCTTTGCTTTTCCAAACCTTGAATATTATATGGCACAGCTGTATCCACAGCCTGCCAGCTTGCTTGACTACTTGCCTGATAACGGGCTCGTCGTTATCGATGATTGGCCTGCATTCGAAAAAGCGGTACTTGAACTGCATGAAAATGCGGATCTCATTGCGAACGAACAGCCCGATCTGCCACCAAATCATGTGAATCCACTTTTTGAATGGGAAACGCTTAAGGCAGACCTTGAGTGGTGGCAACCGCTCATTTTAGGGGAAGGTGAAACACCGCTTGCTGATGACGAACGGCCGTTTCTCTCGCTCGCCGAGTCATTTGATCCCGGACCTCGCTATGGAGGTCAAGTACGGCCGTTTTTGAATCAGCTCAAAAATGTGGCCTTGGAAAATGAACGAACCATCGTCGTCAGTCGTCAATCTCCCCGACTGAGTGATTTGTGGCATCAAGATCAGAAAACGAATGATGGCCTACTCAATTTAGAAGGCTGGGATGAAGCCAACGACCCGCAGCATGCGCCGAAATTCACAAAGCCCGTTGAATCATTAGCTGCATATCCTGACAAGGGGTCCCTGACCTTTGTCAATGCGAGTTTAGCCGAGGGGTTCACCCTCATTCGACGAGAAGATAACCACATCATTCTCAATTTGATGTCGGATGCAGAAATTTTTGGGTGGAATCGACCGGCACCCCGTCGCTGGAAAGCCCCCAATGCAGTTGCACCTGAAACTCACTTTGCTGACATCAAAGCAGGCGATTATGTGGTGCATCTCGAATATGGGATTGGCTTATTTAAAGGCTTGGTCTCTAGAACCATCGGCGGGATGGACAGGGAATACCTCCTGCTGGAATATGCCAATGGGGATGTGCTTTATGTCCCTGCCCATCACGCAGATCGCTTAGGGAAGTGGATTGGTTCTGATGATCGTCCACCTTCGATTACTCGGCTTGGTGGAAAATCTTGGACTGCAACGAAAGCAAAAGCCCAACGCGCTGCAGATGAGTTGGCCGGTGATCTTTTAGAACTGTACGCCTCTCGTGAAACGGTGGCTGGCCACGCCTTTGCAGAAGACACAGAATGGCAAGCTGAACTTGAAGCTAGTTTCCCTTATCAAGAAACGGAAGATCAGCTTAGAGTCATTGCCGAAGTCAAAGAAGATATGGAACGGTCATTACCGATGGACCGTCTCATTTGTGGTGACGTAGGCTACGGTAAAACGGAGGTCGCCTTACGCGCCGCCTTTAAAGCGGTGATGGATAATAAGCAGGTGGCGATTTTGGTACCAACTACCGTATTGGCACAGCAGCATTACAATACATTTACGGAGCGACTCAAGCCCTTCCCTGCTGAAATTGAAATGCTCTCTAGGTTCCGAACACCGACACGCCAGCAGCGTATTGTGAAGGATTTGAGAAACGGCCGTGTTGACATCATTATCGGCACTCATCGTCTTTTGTCAGATGATATTTCATTTAAAGATTTGGGACTCGTCATCATTGACGAAGAGCAGCGTTTTGGGGTTGCCCACAAAGAGAAACTCAAACAGTGGCGAACTGAAGTTGATGTGCTGACTATGACGGCGACACCCATTCCTCGGACGCTTCATATGAGCTTGACTGGTGTTCGAGACATTAGCATCATCAACACAGCTCCAACGGATCGTCTGCCCGTTCAAACATATGTTGGCGCAGCGGATGAAGCTCGCCTTAAAAGAGCCATACTGCGGGAACTTGATCGGGGTGGCCAAATCTTTATGGTGCACAATCGCGTCCAAACGATCGATATCATCGCCAACCAAGTGCGAAAACTCGTACCTGATGCCAACATTGAGATTGGACATGGGCAAATGAGTGAGCGTCAGCTTGAGCGCATCATGAATAGCTTTTCCGATGGCAAAATAGATATCTTACTAAGTACAACCATTATTGAAAGTGGGTTGGATATTCCTAATGCCAACACCATTATTATTGACCGGGCTGAAATGTTTGGCTTAGCACAGATGTATCAGCTAAAAGGTCGAGTAGGTCGAGGAACACGCCGAGCATACGCTTACTTCTTCCATTCAGCTTGGCGTACGCTGAATGCAGATGCCCAACTGCGTCTTGAAACCATCGCCGAAAACACAGAGCTCGGTGCGGGTTACACCATTGCCATGCGAGATATGGAAATTCGCGGGGTAGGGGATTTGTTGGGCGGTCAGCAAAGTGGGCATATTTCAGCAGTTGGCTTTGATTTGTACACTCGTTTGCTTAAAAACGCAGTCAAACAACAAAAAGCGGCCAAGAAAGGTGAAACCGTTTCCTCAGAATTCCCAGATCCTACCACTATCGATGTTCCTTTGGCGGCTTATTTGCCAACTGACTATATTCCTGATCCAGGATTGCGTTTACGGCTCTATCGGCGGATGGCGCTGCTCGATACAATGGATGAAACCGAAGAAATGGCTGAGGAATTGGCTGATCGATTTGGCCCCATCCCTGATCCTGTTCATAATCTGTTGTATCAGCTTCGAGTTAAATCATTAGCACAAAAGAGTGGTGTGATTTCTGTAACTGTCGAAGCGGGACAAATTAAAATACGTTTAGCAGATATGGAACTATTTGATCGTCATCTGCTTCAAGCTTATCTGGGGTCACAAGTCCGCGTTAGCAAAAAAGCACTCTGGATGGCACGTGACCTGAGCACTCATGAGTGGCAAGTGGCCCTTGTTCAGGTATTAGAGCGGCTTGAAGATTTAGATCGACAATCGGTACGAGCAATAGATGGGTAAAGAGTAGCAAGCTTAGAGGTAGACATTTCTTTTCTCTCTTCTCTCTTCTCTCTTCTACTATCAGGTAACTTATGAATATTGATTTTTTTGACAACCCAGATGATGCTCCAAAATCGCGGGATGATGTTCGGATTAAAACGTTGGGGCTTTATTTATTTGAAGATCAAATGCGTGTGGCGGTCGGTTTTGAAATCACAAAATTTTTAGAACGGCCGTCTATTGAAGTCATCCTTATGAATGAACGGGGCGAAAAATCTGGCTCCCTACACGTGATCGACACCAACGATGCCAATTTCTCTCTCACCATGCATATTCGGGACTCCAATCCGACCGATACCTATGATGTTCATGTCAAAGTATATTATGCGCATCCTGAAAAAGACCCCGTGACTGTACAAGAGTTTACGCGCCAGCTCGATCGCACTCAGATTGGGGAGCAATCTCATCCCATTGAAGCGTAGTGGGAAAATGCATTTTTCTACAGTGTTTGAATAAGATTTTGGATGATATGAACGGCCGTATTAACCCCGTCCTCTTTTTGTAACAATTGACCTACCCGAGCTGCGTTCTGTTTCATAGCGCTGTTTTGGGTTGCCTCTTGAATGGCGCTGGCTAGGATTTTTGTGGTGAGTTTGGGGCGTGGTGGCAATATAGGACTGTCGCCTAAGCTGTGAATTCGGTCAGCCCAAAAGAATTGATCGGCAAAGAAGGGGGCGGCCA
>JANQSK010001008.1 GCA_028284105.1 Anaerolineae bacterium | reverse complement strand
CCGTTTCTACCTCATCAACCAATTCATCCCACTCATCTTGGCTCATTCGGTCAGGGACAAGATAAGACTTTAACGCAAATAACGGATCGCGAGCCTCTTCAGCACGTCGTTCTTCTTCCGTTTTGTATGCTTGATTATCAATGCCTGTATGACCTGAAAGTCTTGGTACTGTCATTCGAAGCAACCCAGGACCTGCACCGGAACGTACATGAGAAACGGCCGTTTCAACCAAAGAGGCTGCTTCTTCAGGGTCACTCCCATTTCCGTCCCAAATTGTTAAGTTTTTGAATGAGGCTAAATTTTCAGCAATATTATTTCCAGGGGTTTGCAAATGG
Organism: Anaerolineae bacterium; assembly: GCA_028284105.1. Lineage (GTDB taxonomy): Bacteria > Chloroflexota > Anaerolineae > Promineifilales > Promineifilaceae > QQUD01. The sequence continues at coordinate 6,956 of JANQSK010001008.1, read as the reverse complement.
CTCTTTACCGAAATAGCATATCCATTGTCTTCAATAACAAAAAGGACGGGTAATTTTAACGTTGTGCAGATTGTCAGTGCAGACCAAAACCCGTTAGCAGCTACTGAACCATCGCCACCAAGCACCACTGCAATACTTCCGTCTAAATTGGTCTCTTCAAGCTGCTCAACCCGATAACGAATAGCCTGAGCCCATCCTACCGCTGGTGTATATTGCGAACCTACATCCCCAGCCATAGGAATAATGGTAGCGCCCGTTCGCTTGGGCAGATTAAATACAACACCCACATCGCGACCGTTTGAAATACCACCTTGTTTGGCAAGTCCAGCTTCAAATGCTTCTTTGGGTGTTAATCCAGATCCCAACGCAAAGGGCCGAGAGCGATAGTAAACAGACGCGCCATCAAATGGATAGTTTAGTTGTTGACTTAGTAAAACTTGAACCAGCTCATGTCCCCGAGCAGAGAATTGATACTTAACAAAACCTTCTTGCTCTTCACACTCATCCATTTTGCGAGAAAGTAACGTGAGATAAGCAATTTTGGGCCAATTAACGGCCGTTTCTTCCACGTGTTCGGCAAACCGATCATCCAAATTTAGCATCATGCACTCTCCAATTGAATGAAATATGTAGTTTGCGAACGGTGAGATTATTTTAGCTTATGAATAAATAGGAATATGGGTTGTTTCCTTGATTTCTTTGAGGACAACACTTGTTTTTACTTTGTCAACACCAGAAAGCAACATCAGTTTGTCCATTAAAAAGTCATCAAGATGATCTCGATCGCGCACCACAATTTTGAGCAGATAGTCCGCTCCGCCAGTTAATCGGTGACATTCGAGAATTTCTTCAAAAGATTGGATTGTGGCATCAAAATTAGCAACCTGCTGTCTATCATGAACTGATAGCCCCACTTCAACAAAACAAAGAAGCGTCAGCCCCATTTTTGCTCGGTCAAGGATGGTAGCATATTGTTGAATCAAGCCTGCATTTTCTAATTTTGTTAATCGCTTTTTAACACCCGATACTGACAAATCTACATTGTCAGCTAATTCACTAATCGTCAATCGAGCGTTCTTTTGAAGAGCATTTAATATCTTTCTATCTTTTTGGTCTAGCTCTGACATGGTTTCCCTCAAGTAATTAATTGACAGAGACATTATCAACTGTCCTATCAATTGTCTCTTATTCTAAATGAAAACCAAAAGACCAAAATTATGTGTATAAAATGCACCGATATTGACAATATTGTACTTTTTTTATACCAAATGTCAATTTTTTAGATATTTTTTCCACCATCATTGTAAATAAATCCGATTTTGAAAGATATAAGAGATTATTGCCATCCGATTTTCCCTTCTTATAATCGAACATGGGATGGCAGATTCTAATGGTTAAAGTCACTTTTTTAGCAAATTTAATTTCAACAATTTTCATGGCGGGAGTCATCTACGTTGTACAGGTGGTCCACTACCCTCTTTTTGCGCATGTAGGTGATGAGAGCTTTAGGCTTTATGCAGCTGAGCACAATGTTTTGATCACATACGTTGTTTTGCCAGCCATGTTGGTCGAAGCAGGAACGGCCGTATTGCTCTTAATTCAACGACCCAAACAGATGGCTAATTGGGTGGCTTGGCTAGGGTTGCTGCTCGTTGGCATTATTTGGTTTTCAACATTCTTTGTACAGGTTCCACAACACACGATCTTACTCAGCGGATTTAATGAAAATGCACACAACATTCTTGTGAACACCAATTGGATTCGAACAATTGGCTGGTCAGCACGGTCAATTTTATTGACTTGGATTGTCTGGCAGATGCTAGAGTTTAAGGAATCCTAAATTTCCCCTTGCAAAACAAAACGCCTTGAAGCTATAATCTGACGCAATTACAAAACGACCGTTGATTTTTTGGCTCTTATCACATGATCCAACAGCCTAACACCAAATTTATCGTCATGGTTCTACTCGGAGAATATATTCGTCCCCGAGGTGGCACGGTCTGGTTGTCTGATCTACTCCATCTACTCATGACGTTAGGGGTCGGAGAAAGAACAGCCCGCTCAACGATCAATCGCATGGCCAAAGATGGTTGGTTTACTATTGAAAAAGAAGGTCGCCAAAGCCTTTACACAATCACCCCATATGGCCAAACTATTTTGCAAGGTGGTGATTGGCGACTAGAAGATGCATTCTTAACCGATTGGGATGGCAGTTGGCACCTCATCACTTATTCTCTCCCAGAAGAAATACGGAAGCTTAGAGACGATTTTAGAAAGCAATTAAGTTGGTTAGGTTACGGCCGTTTATCCTCAGGTTTATGGCTTTCCCCACACAATCGCCAAGAAGAGCTTGACCAGATTATTTCGACCCATCAATTGGCTCCCTACATCCATTTTTTCAAAGGGACTTACTCTGGCCCCCTAACCAATAAGCAACTTATCTCCCAATGTTGGGATTTACCCACCTTAGAACCACAATACAAATCATTCATCAAAAAATATCAAGCATTTTCACCAAAAGCTGACTTATCACCTCAAAATAGTTTTTACACCCGATTTTGGCTTACGGCCGATTTATTTCCCATTCTTCGGCAAGATCCCAATTTACCTCAATCATTATTGCCACTTGACTGGGCAGGAAACCAGGGCCGGGACTTATTTAATGTGTTAAGAAGCTGCTTTAAAACGAAATCTGACGATTACTTAAACACCATATTGAAAGGAGAGCAAGTAGAAATTCTTTAACTGTCTACTGAGGAAAGAAAGACTATGAGTGATTATCAAAATATTCTTGTAGATGAATATGAAGGCGTTGTCGAAATTACGCTAAATCGACCTGATAAATTCAACGCATTAACACATGGAACGGCCGTTGAAATTATGAAGGTCATTAAATCTGTAAAGCGTAATCCTGCTAACCGAGCGGTTTTATTCACAGGTGCGGGGCGAGGTTTCTGTGCGGGCCAAGATTTGTCTGAAGTCTCTGAGCGCAATGATGAATTTTCGTTCCGCAATCATCTACAATCAAGCTACAACCCCATGGTTCAAGCCATTCGCTCTTTAGAAAAACCAGTTATTGGTGCTATCAACGGTGCAGCAGCTGGTGCAGGGTTAGGGTTGGCGCTTTCTTTCGACATCCGCTATGCAAGTGAAAAAGCCAAGTTTCTCACAGCCTTTATTGGCATAGGATTAGCGCCAGACACTGGGGTGAGCTATTGGCTCCCACGACTGATTGGACCTGCTCGAGCAGCAGAGATGCTTTTTACCAATGAGCGACTTGACGCACGACAGGCATTGGTTGTTGGGCTTGTAAATAAAGTCTTTCCTCATGATGATTTTCTACAAGAGTCTCGCGAGTTTGCAAAGAAATTAGCAGCTTCACCCACTTTAGGCATAGGCATCACAAAACGCGCCTTAAATAAATCATTAGGTGTGACTTTTGATGATCAGCTTGATTATGAAGCATATTTACAAGAAATTACTGGGCATTCCGAGGATTATCAGGAAGGCGTCTCGGCTTTCCGTGAAAAACGAGACCCACAATTTAAAGGACAATAACCGTGGCACGGAAGTACGAAGAGTATCAACATATCTTATTTGAAAAAAGAGATCCAAACATTTTGTGGATCACACTCAATCGACCCAAAGTCCTTAATGCCGCCAATGCCCAAATGCACACCGAATTTGTTGACCTATGGGACACAATTGATAGCGATCCGACCGTCAACTGTGCCGTTATCACGGGCGCAGGTCGGGCCTTCTCAGCAGGTGGAGATTTACAAATGGTCGAAGATGCATATAAGAATTACGAAGAGGTCATTCGAATTCTGAATGAAGCTCGTGACTTGGTTTATAAGCAACTTCAGTGCGGAACTCCTATCATATCCGCAATCAATGGACCGGCTGTTGGTGCAGGCCTTGTCGTCGCCTTATTAGCCGACATCAGCATCGCGGCAGAAGATGCTAAATTAGCAGATGGGCATGTTCGAATGGGCGTTGCTGCAGGGGATCATTCAGCCATTATTTGGCCTCTACTTTGTGGTATGGCAAAATCCAAATACTATCTCATGACAAGCGACTTCGTAACGGGAAAAGATGCGGAAAAAATGGGTTTGGTAAGTCTCTGTGTTCCACAAGAAGAACTGTTAGATAAAGCGATGAAAGTGGCCACTGACATTGCAACTGGCCCAAGACACGCCATTAAATTTACCAAACGTGCCCTAAACCAATGGATGCTCCAAGCAGGACCTATTTTTGACCATTCTATGGCGTTAGAAGTATTAGGATTCTTTTCTGAAGATATGATGGCAGGAATTCAAGGGCTGCGTGAGAAGAAAAAACCAACCTATCCAACAAGCCAAAACGAGGAAAATCCTTTTTAATCAATCCGAACTCAAATCATTTTTTGGAGAAAAACATGAAACTTGTCGCCTTATATTCACATCCAGAAGACGTAGATGCATTTGAAGCAGAATATGCCAATCACCTAAAATTTGTCGATAAAATTCCTGGCTTGGAATCAACACGCCTCACCCGCTTTTCAAGAACGTTATCTGGAGGAAATGGATACTATTTGATGGCTGAAATGATCTTCCCAGACAAAGATACTTTTAAAGCCGCTATGAAGAGTCCTGAGATGGCAGAAACAGGGAAAGATGCCAATCGGTTTGCCAGTGATATTTTAACGTTGATGATTGCATCCGAAGCGTAATATAAAAAAGAGAGAAGGAAGAATTTTAGGAGGGAAAAATGATCTGGAATGAAAAAATAGAAACAATGTCTCGTGATGAGATGACTGACCTGCAAAACGGCCGTATTGCCAACATTGCTAAATATGTTTACGAACGCGTCCCATTTTACACAAAGAAATTTGATGAAATGGGCATCAACCCTGACGATATTAAAGGACTTGAGGATTTACACAAGCTTCCATTCACGAAAAAGACAGATCTTCGTGATAACTATCCATTTGGCCTTTTTGCAGTCCCCATGGAGGAAGTCGTTCGTGTTCACGCCTCGTCAGGAACAACAGGCAAACCAACCGTCGTCGGATACACACGTGATGATATTGATATGTGGGCTGAAGTTTGTGCACGTTCTTTTGCAATGAGCGGGGCAAATCCCGGTGACATGTTCCAAAATGCATACGGATATGGTTTATTTACTGGAGGTCTTGGCATGCACTATGGGGCTGAAAAGATGGGCTTAAATACGATTCCTGTCAGTGGTGGGAACACAGCTCGCCAGATGACTTTACTCCAAGATTTTCAAACCAAAGTGATGGCGTGTACGCCATCCTACGCATTAACCCTCGCTGATGCACTGGTTAACGCCGGTATCAACCCAGAAGATTTACCTGTTAGAAATTTCATCCTTGGTGCCGAACCATGGACAGATGAGATGCGCGAGGAAATCGAAGCGAAGCTCCACGCCAATGCAGTCAATATTTATGGATTAAGCGAAATTATTGGGCCAGGTGTCTCCTGTGAATCCGTTGAAGCGAAAGACGGTATGCACATTATGGAAGATCACTTCGTTCCGGAAATTATCAATCCAGAAACGGGTGAAGTGTTAGCCGATGGTGAAGTGGGTGAATTGGTATTTACAACAGTCACTAAACAAGCCATGCCCCTTATCCGCTATCGCACAGGCGATTTGTGTTCCCTAAATCGTGAACCTTCAGTTTGTGGGCGCACGCTGGTACGAATGAGCCGCGTTTTGGGTCGGGCAGATGATATGCTCATTATCCGTGGTGTTAATGTCTTCCCAAGTCAAATTGAGGCAGCGATGCTAGGGATTGAAGAGCTTTCCCCCCACTATCGTTTAATTGTAACGCAACAAGATCGTCTCGATCGAATTGAAGTTCAACCAGAAGTAACAAAAGCATTTATTGAACGCGTTGGTGAAGAAGCTTTAACAGGCGGACATACGGCCGTTACGTCTTTGCAGAAAAAAATTGAAGCCACTTTAAAAGAATCACTTCTCATTAGCACAAAGGTGACACTCATCGGACCCGGTGAAGCACCAAGAAGCGAAGGTGGAAAAATCAACCGAGTTGAAGACAGACGTTAAGCGTCTAGCAATTCATTAATTGAACTGTGCACATTGCGAAATATGGACAAGAAGACAGAAGAAGCAATTGAGAAAGTCATCAAAAATGATCCATTTGGCCATCTGTTAGGAGTTCAAGTTGTAGATTTCTCAGTAGGATACGCCCGTGTATCAATGACCATTCAGCCTGAGCATCAAAATTTTCATGGCATGACGCACGGCGGGGTTATTTTTTCATTAGGGGATATTGCTTTTGCAATCGCTGGAAACGCACGAGGAAAAACGGCCGTTGCGCTAAATGTCGATATTAGCTTTCTTCAAGCGACTGAGGTAGGTGACAAACTAATTGGCGAAGCCAAAGAAATTTCGCTCAATGGGCCAATAGGCCTCTATGAAATCACAGTAACAAATGACAATAATCAAGACCTAATTGCTAAAAGTCAGGCAGTGCTTTATCGAAAAAAGGAAAGTTTCATTAAAGATTAAAAGTTGACTGCGATTGTTCTCTAATCAAAGTCAACCAGAATCAAATTTTTACAGGATATTTTATGAACGAAGTCGTAATCGTCAGTGCAGTAAGAACTCCAATTGGCAGAATACGCGGTGCATTATCCCAAGTGCGTCCCGATGATTTAGCTGCTATAAGCATCAAAGCGGCCGTAGAAAGAGCTGGCATTGATCCCAATATTATTGAAGAAGTCTATTTAGGCTGTGCCAATCAGGCAGGTGAAGACAATCGTAATGTCGCTCGAATGGGTGCATTACTTGCTGGCTTGCCTCAAAGCGTCGGGGCTGTCACTTTTAACAGATTATGCGCCAGTGGTCTCAACGCAGTGAATCAAGCCGCAAGAGCTATCAAATGTGGTGAAGGAGATGTTTTTGTGGCTGGTGGTGTTGAAAGCATG
>JANQSK010000999.1 GCA_028284105.1 Anaerolineae bacterium | reverse complement strand
CCTGATGCAGGTTGGTTATTCGATGGTTGGACGGGTGATGTTACCAGCAGTGACAATCCACTTGTTGTTACCATGAATGGTGATGTCTCTGTTACGGCCAACTTCGTTGAAGATGTTCCGCCACCTGATCCAGTATTGACCATCAATACAACCGGCAATGGCTCGGTCGATGCGAATCCTGCGCCCCCTTACTCAGAAGGCCAGCAAGTCACATTGACTGCAACACCCGATGCAGGTTGGCTCTTCGATGGTTGGACAGGTGATGTAACCAGCAGTGATAATCCACTTGTTGTTACAATGAATGGTGATGTCTCTGTTTCGGCCAACTTCATTGAAGATGTTCCTCCGCCAGACCCCGTATTGACCATCAATACAACCGGCAATGGTTCGGTCGATGCGAATCCTGCACCTCCTTACTCTGAAGGCCAGCAAGTCACCTTGACTGCTACCCCTGATGCAGGTTGGTTATTCGATGGTTGGACAGGTGATGTAACCAGCAGTGACAATCCACTTGTTGTTACGATGAATGGTGATGTCACAGTCACAGCCAACTTCATTGAAGATGTACCTCCACCTTCTGGTGAAGTACAGGTTGGTGATTTAGATGGTGTGAACAATCGCGTTGGTCGTGAATGGGAAGCCATTATAACTATCCTTGTGGTTGATGATGCAGGATTACCTGTAGAAAATGCCACAGTAGATGGTAGTTGGAATGTTGGAAGCAGCGGCTCGTCTTCCTGTACAACAGACAGCAGCGGGATGTGTACAGTGACTCAGACAGGGTTAACACGTCAAAACAGCACTGCAACATTCACTGTAGATGATATTACACATGCGTCCCTCACTTATAATGCCGGTGACAATAGCGATCCAGATGGTGATAGCGATGGCACAAGCATTACAGTGAATCGCCCATAGTTTTCATTAAAAAAACCCCTGAGGATAAATTCTCAGGGGTTTTTTCTCGTTTATACCTAAGTTTTCATGAGAATTAGTTTTATAAAACAATTTTTTTGGATTAATTCACCTCACTTGGTATTCTAAGAAGCGGGACAAGGACTTAACATTGAAACGGGAGATTTTGAACTACCCCCCAAAACAATTGAGTGATTTTCAAACAATTTAATACACCGTTCTCTATACATGTTTTTAACATGTCTTTTCGTTTGAGATTGCTCAGTAGAGAGTGACCTCAAAAACTTAGGTCTTGAGGAGGACCAATGAACCCCAAATCTTTTTTACGTGTTTGCCTATTAGTTATGGTTGGCATAATAGGCATCCTATTTTTCACAATGCAGGCTGCGCCTAGCGGTGAAACTGTTGCGAGACAACAAGCGATTCAAGCTTTTGCTCCGAGCACAGACCGTGTGGCAAGCGATGCAGGCCAATCAAGCCTTTCTTCATCCCCAGTTGTCGTTAATTTAAGCGACATCCCTGCAGGGGTTTATGATCCAAATAACCAACGTGATCGCTGGTTACGTGGTGAATTAGACCTAGATGAATTGGACGGATTACGCTCAGCGGCCGAATTGGATCAGTTGCGCCAAGCAGCAATGCTCCTTCCTCCAATGAATTCTAAATTTGATGCGCAACTCAATGCAGAAATTGCAGCAAATGTGCCATCACCCTCAGTCAGTTTTGATAGCATTGACTATACAGAATGCTGCGGTGGCGGTGGAAACGTACCTCCTGATCCAGAATTGGCTGTAGGTTTGAATCATGTGATCGCTGTTGTCAATGTTGCGTTTGAAATTTATGACAAAAATGGCAATTCATTAGCTGGCCCAACTACTTTTGCAAGCTTTATGGCGGCAGATCCAGAATGTACCGGTGTCTTCGATCCTAACGCGCTTTATGATGAAGAAGCAGATCGTTTCATCTTAGGTATTGATGCAGATGGGACTGATTATTGTATTGCTGTATCTCAAACTGGAGATCCTTTGGGTTCTTGGAACCTTTACTCTTTCGATACAGTTGATAACTCTCAAGAATTCTTTGATTATCCGCATGCAGGTGTTGGTCGTGATGCGATTTATATGGGTGCAAATATCTTCACCTCTACTTTCTTAGAATCTCGAATTTGGGCTTTTGATAAAAATGCAATGTATGCTGGTGCTTCTACATCTGCCGTTCGAAAAGACCTCGGCGCGAATGAAGATACGCCTCAACCATTACATTTACATGGTTGGAGTCAAGGCACTTGGCCGACAAGTGGTCCCCACTATATTTTGACGGAAACTGGATATAACGGCGCAGATCACACCATTTTCTCTTGGGATGATCCATTTGGCGCTAATGTTCTTTCTACGGCTGGTATGGTTGACTTGAATGCGGCAACAGGTGTTACAGCTGGATTGCCAATTGATTCAGAACAACCAACTGGTGGCAATTTGCAAGGTAATGACTGGCGTCCCCAAGATTTTGAATTTAGAAATGGTTCAGGTTGGACTTCAATGACTATTTCTTGTAACCCTGGCAATGGCACCGTAAATTGTGTTCGTTGGGCAGAGATTGATCTTGCCACCATGTCCGTTGTTCAAGCAGGTGTTTATGGTAGCGATGATGATTATCGTTCATTTGCTGACGTTGCCGTTAATCACTGCGATGATATGGCTATTGGTTACTCAAAATCTGACACCACAAGCCTTTATCCATCTGTTTTCTATAACGGCCGTTTTGGTACTGACGCACTCAACACCCTTCAAACGGAAGCTGTCATTAAAACAGGTGAAATCGAATACACCGCATTTGATGGCTCTCCACACCGCTGGGGTGACTACACAGAAATGACCGTTGATCCCAATGGTGAAACATTCTGGTATTTGGGTGAATACAGCAAGAACACAGGCACCAGCGACCGTTGGGGTACCTGGATTGCTGAATTAGACCTTGGTGTTTGTGATGCCGATGTCGTTGATCCACCAACCCCAACACCAGAACCAACAGCTGGCCCAACAGCCACACCTGGCCCAGGTGGAAGCACGTTCACCTTCACACCAGAGGCAGATGCTTACGTACGCAGCCGTCGTGCTAACAACAACTTCGGTACAGCATCATTCTTGCGTCTTGACGACAGTCCAACATCAGAAGCTTATGTACGCTTTAATGTTTCTGGATTAGATGGTGCTGTTGAAAGTGCGACACTTCGTCTCTATGTCGAAGATGATTCAACGCCTGGTTATGATGTGCACGCAGTCTCAGATAACAGCTGGGGTGAAACAAGCATCACTTTCAATAACGCGCCTGCTTTGGGTTCAGTTTTGAATGCTTCTGGTGCAGTTGATGCAAATAACTGGGTAGAAGTTGATGTTACTGCGCATGTTTCTGGTGACGGATTGGTTAGCTTTGGTCTTTCAACAAGCGATAGCCAATTCCTTGACATTTCAAGCCGTGAAGGCAGCAATGCTCCTGAATTGGTCATTGAAACTGAAGGTAGCGGCACCGAACCAACCGCAACACCTCTTCCACCAACAGAAACACCAGTCGGTCCAACCGCAACACCTATTCCACCAACGGAAACGCCTGTTCCTCCAACACCGACCAACACCCCACAACCTGGTGGTGATGAGATGCAAGTTGGTGATTTGGACGGAGATAACCCACGAAGCGGCCGTTTCTGGGATGCAGTCGTGACAATTACCGTTGTTGATGACAATGGTGTTGGCGTTTCAGGAGCAACAGTTAGTGGTGATTGGGCCGTAGAAGGTGCATTCAACAGCTCAACGAGTTGTGTCACGGACGGTAGCGGACAATGTGTCGTAAGCTTAAACAGTCTTGTTCGTCAAGATAACAATGCAAGCTTTACGGTCACTGACGTAACGGGATCGTTAACCTATAACGCATCTGACAACTTTGATCCAGATGGCGATAGCGATGGCACCACCATTACGATTGATCGCCCATAACATGTAAGTAAATGAAAAAAGGGTCTAGAAATTTCTAGACCCTTTTTTTAATGCCTGTTAGATGACTTATGTGTCATCTAGTCCTGGAGCTGGTTCACCACCTGGGATTGGCGATTGGGGATTACGGCAAAGAACAAAATTGCTCGTATCGCGTGAATGATAATGATATTCTTGCCCATCAACTTCAAGAATTATTCGGAACCCTGATGTCAAAACTTGTAGGTAGCTCATTCCGTCAACAGGACATCCCAAGCTGCTATCGCGCCACATGACTTCTTCAACCGATATGGTTTCAATTGAAGAGATATCAATATTGAGCTGGCTACTAAGGTCTTGTTGTACATCATTGATCAATTTAGCGGTTCCATCAGGGATGCCTGGCGCGGGTTGTTCAATGGGTTCTTCATCACCGCTGGGTTCAGGCGTCATTAAGGTACTTAAATCAACAACAACGGGTTCAGACTTCTGCTCATTACTTTCAGAAGCAATGTTGTCTCTTGAAATTGCTGGGGTTTCTTCGGGAACGATAGGTTCATCATTTTCATTGGTTTCAGTCATTGACTCATCATCCTCTTGGACCGCTTCGCTGTTTGAGGGTTCGGGGTTTGTAACGGCCGTTTCATCTTCTGACTCAACTGGGGATAAAGCCGTTTCATTTTCAGAAGATTCACCATTACCAACCGAGTTTGGTTCCACTTGAGGGGAACACGCAAATAATAAAAAAGTAAAAATTAAATACAATATCGCTTTTTTCTGCATATTTTTCTCCACTATACGTACAATTATGCCAATATGTCTTCTTATTAGACGCCAAAAAAAGCATTTTGGTTCCCATTTTTGTAAAATTAGTAGATATGAATTTCAATCGATTCCAAATTAGTTACAAAACCCAGCTCTATCTATTTCTACTTCCCTATCTATCAGGAATTATTATTTTAATCATTATTCCCGCATTGCTCTCTTTTGGAATCGCATTTTTTAAGTATGATGGCTTGTCTACACCGACATGGGTTGGCAATCTGAATTTCATTTTGGCATACAACGATGAACTATTCAACCTAAGCGTTCAAAATTCTGTGGCGCTTGTTCTATTGCCAGTCCCGCTCCGTGTATTTGGCGCGTTTTTGATGGCCCGTTTATTGCACAGCAACGGCCGTTTTGTTAACGCTTTCCGAGCAATCATCTTTTTACCCAGTATCATCCCCGGCGCAGCCTATGCGCTTGCTTGGATTTGGATTTTTAATCCCCTCTCAGGACCTCTGAACCTTTTATTGCAATCGCTGGGTCTCTTTACGCCAGCTTGGTTGGTTGACCCCCTTTGGGCAAAACCAGCGTTGGCGCTTATATCCCTTTGGCAAATTGGTGAAGGCTTTATTGTCAGCCTCGCTGCGCTAAGCGATCTTCCTCCTTCAATAGATGAAGCAGCACAGATAGATGGGGCATCGGTTTGGCAACAGCTTTGGTATGTGCAGCTCCCTATTTTTGCACCCATTCTACTCATCCTCGTTTTTAGAGACATCGCCCTGACGCTCCAAAATAGCTTCACAACAATTCTACTCATGACACAAGGGGGACCTTACTATGCAACCTATACCTTGCCCCAATTTATTTACGAACAAGGGTTTGATTTACTCTTTTTTGGCAGTGCTAGTGCCGCTTTATGGGTACTTTATTTGGTGACAGGGGTAATCATTTTGGTTGTTTACATCGTGGCCCGCCAGTGGCGGGTTGGCCCATCTGAGGCACTCTATGTTTTATAGTCGTAGACGGGCTCAGGGTCGCCTATTGCTCCGCTTTGTCTTCACGGCCGTTTTTCTTGTCCCAATTTTCTGGATGATCATGGCGTCGCTCATGTCACCTGGTGTTCCATTGCCCACTACGTTTCAGCTTTTTCCGAATCCCATTACATTCGAAAACTACGGCCGTATTTGGGAGATTGTGCCATTTGGCCGATTTTTGCTTAACTCAATAATTGTTGTCATTACGGCCGTTCCCATCACAATCGTGACCAGTTCTTGGGCAGGTTTTGCCATGTCACAACTGCCAGACAATCGACAAAAACAGCTTATTGTCATTTCCCTGCTCTTGTTAATGGTGCCAAGCATTGCGCTGTGGACCACACGATTTATTTTATACAAATGGTTGGGGCTGCTTGATACACGCTTGGCATTGATATTACCTGCATT
>JANQSK010000968.1 GCA_028284105.1 Anaerolineae bacterium | reverse complement strand
AATGGAAATCGGTCAAAAGTAAATTGATGGCAAAGTAGTGCACCATTAACGAGCCTGGTAGCGATTAAAAATTCCCCAACCCATCAAAATTAATAATGTCAAAATGGATATGGTAACGCCCCATGTGAATGTCCACGGCCGAAAATCCATCTTAATGGTATGAGTTCCAGCAGGTAGCACCACTCCTCTTAAAGCCACATTTGTTTTGACAATTTCAGTCGGTGCGCCATTAAGCGTTGCTCTCCACCCTTCATAATAAGCATCAGAAAGCACTAAAAGGCGTGACTCAACGGTCGTTGCTTGAATAGTGATGCTGTTGGCTGACCTGCCGATGACTTCCGCAAACTCTGAAGCTTCAATGGGATTTCCCTGCCCCAACCCTGTTTCTCCAACAACAAGCACCGAGTTCCAATAATCAAAGGCTGGGTCTGCAAGGCGCTGGGCTGCAACTTCGGGATTCGGAACGGTCACCACATTTTCGGCAAGGTAGGCGCGTGGTTTGAAATGGGTAAATTGATAGTAGTTGACCTCATCAATTTGATCGATCAGTTCAAAGGCTGGGTCATCATAATCCCCGCGAGTGACAACCACACCAACATTCAACACAATGTTGCGGCGATAATCATCAAGCAAATAGCGTAGTCGTTCATAATCGGTCAGCATCAACGGAGGCATTCCACCGAGATTGTCTTTCCCCGTTAAACTGCCAAAATCTTGAGAGGTCGTTTGATCAAATGTCACCCGATAGAAAGTATCTGGTCCAGCTGGGGCAGATGCGGCTCGTTCAATATCGTTCCCAGGCAAGAATGATTCTTCAACCAAAAACCGCCCTTGATTCATCGACATGACATCTAAAACAGCCAGGAAACCAAGCGCCATCGCCGCATAATACGGCCGTTCTCTCAACAGCCACAATCCCCCTATGCCAACCAGCAAAAACATCCCCGCACGTGAGATTGCCTCAACTGCCAACATCGGCTCCAACCCTTCCGTTGGTAATCTCGTAAAGGACCAAAACCATCCCAGCACAAGCGTGACCACAAAAATAGAAAGCGCAAATCGTCCAATGATTGGGAAAAGGCGGTTGTGCTCTCGTTGAAGTAGCATAAAACCATAGCCACTCAAGGTAGCCAAACTAAAAGCGATACCAAACGCTAAACGCTCTACATTGCGCAGATAGCCGGGGAATCCAAGCCGTTCAATCAGGTAAAATCCATCAAACAAAATAAGATGATCCCCAACTGAGGCCACAATACAGACGAGCAAAATACCAATCCAGAAGAGCCCCTGTCGTCGATAGATGGCAATACCCGCCAAAATCAGGGTCAGGATGCCCATGTAAAGGTTTTGCGTCCCCAAAAGCTGTGGCACAAAAAATCCAGTTAGCTCATTAAACGGGAAGCCTCCCTCTGCTACAAATTCGTAAATCAAATCTGAGCGAGTTGAGCGGCGGGTTAGTTCAAGGGTGGGTAACCATTGAGCGGCTGCAATGCCCAGAGCAAAGCTCGTGAGCACCCCAAAGCGTCCCAATATCTGCAGCCAACTGTATTTGTGCTGAACGGCCGTATACACCAACCAAGCGACCACCACAAAGCCAATTGTTAAATAAGATTGTGGCCGACCGGCTAAAAAGACCTGACCCATCGTGACCCCAGCGAGGGCCATTAACCACCAACTTCGCCGTTCCAGAGAAAGCGTTAGAAACAGGAGTGTCAGCGGCATCCACGCCACCACTTCCAGCTCAGAAAGCTGTAACGGGGGATAAAAAGTTAAATAACCGCCAAACTCAAATAGCAACGCACTTAATAAGGCAGCCGAATTCGATTTGAATAGGTGCCTAAAAAATAGAAACGAAAAAGCCCCAACCAGAAAAAAATGGAACCCGATATCAAGCGCAATCGTCTCCATTGAATAATCAGAGCCAGTCCAAACGGCAAATGCCAAAGCAACAGGGTAAAAGGTTGCAGCTTGAGGATCTGCAAACTGAGGATAACCCGCATAAATATGGGGATTCCAAAGCGCGAATTGACCATCTTCTAATGTTTTTGCAAAGTAGTGGCGTGGTGGGTAAAAAACTTCTGCAAGATCAGATTTTTCAGGGAGGAAGGCACGGTCTTCAGGCGCAAAAGCCCAAAGCCGCCATAGGAATAAGTAAGTTAAAACAGCAATCAAGGCAATGTAAAGGATAATGCGCGTCGTTTGATGCTGAGCAATTGGTTTCAGCAAGGACATCGAAGATAATTATAGGACAACCTTTGAAAAGGAGCATAAAAATCTATTCATTATGGCTGGTGTGACCACGTGGGTTCTTAAACATTATCGGCAATTACGGCCGTTTATATTCCTCGTCCCCTGTGTGGCCATCCCGCTCATTTTGGGTGCCACTTGGCTAAGCGGCGTTTCCGTTTTACTAGGTCTACTGCTATTTATCAGCTTTGTGATTATTGTTCAGCCACGCCATTATGAACCAGCGTGGCAAGCCGTAGCAGAGCAAGCTAACTTGAAATTTGTTCCCTCAAAGGGTAGGCAGAATACTAATGTAGATGGCGTAATAAACGGCCGTATGATCACCTTAACCGCCAAAAATCCACTCCCGAAATGGAATCAAACTGCCGAAACTGAAATAAAGGTGTCATTTTCCCAGAAACAGCAACATCACTTCTCACTCACCAGTACCAACAGGCGAGAACGAGAAGCAAGACAACTTTATCAAATCAACAGCGGCATTGGCATCCCCAAACTTGATGCACTATTCGTCTTCCAGAATCAGACCAAACAGCTGATAGACTCGCTTTTTACAAAAGAGCTAACAAACCAACTCGTTCGTATTGGGGATAGTGACACCGTTCAAAAAATAGAAATCACACCCACCCATTTATGCTACACGGCTCAAGCTATTTTGCTTAAACAGTCGACACTTCTATTCTTAATTCAATTGATGTCAGACTTAGCAGAACGAGTAGAAACGGCCGTTGTAAAATAATTAAAAGGCAAGCACCATGAATGAACAAATTGCGTACGCCCTTCAAAATGACGATGTGATCGATATCACAACTATCGGTCGTAAAAGCGGTCAACCCAAACGAATTGAAATTTGGTTTCGCCAAGTCGATGGCAAGATTTACATTACAGGCACCCCCGGAACGCGTGATTGGTATGCCAACATGCTGGCAAATCCATCTATCATTTTCCACATCAAGCAATCCGCCACCATCGATATCTCAGCCACCGTTTACCCAATCAATGACAAAGCAGAACGACGGCGTATCCTTTCAGACCCTGCAATCGTTTGGTATCACAATCAAGTTGATTCAATTGAAGATTTAGTTGAAGGCAGCCCGCTTGTTGAAGTTGTTTTTGACCCTAATGCCGTGAATTAGCTATTAGAGAATTTCAGAACAGTTTAAAAATTATGATAAACTCAATTTGTGACGACTTTTTCTGATCAAACATCCCTGCATTTTTCAAACAACAATGAGGCCTGTGCTCTATGCGGGCGCTATCAACCGCTTACATTCCATCATCTCATCCCTAAAAAGGTTCATCGTCGAACCCACTACAAAAAACATTACTCTCGCCAGCAGCTGAATCAGGGCATTCACATCTGCCGAATGTGCCACACTGGATTGCACCGTTTATATGATGAGATGACGCTTGCAAAGGAGTTAAGCAGTTTGGAGCGTTTGAAGAAAGATACG
Source organism: Anaerolineae bacterium (assembly GCA_028284105.1). GTDB lineage: Bacteria > Chloroflexota > Anaerolineae > Promineifilales > Promineifilaceae > QQUD01. Next base: position 3,344 of record JANQSK010000968.1, on the reverse strand, counting down.
GCCGTTCAGAAACACGTCAATTGGGTTCGCAAGCAGAAAAGAGTCTAAAAACCCCTCATATTTATCACAACAATAAAGAACAAAATCATCCTCGTAACGTTCTCGGAACGGTTTTTTTGTACGCTCTCCAAAGGACAGGAAACTTATACTGAGGAGATCGAAAATGTCGCACTTATCATCCCCACAGAACATCCAAAAAACGGCCGTAAATGAGATCGCTTCCGCAAAATACGAGCCCACCCATTCGGATGAAAATTATCATCTTTTTATATTGGCCTTTCAGGAACGTGATGAAGAAGCATGGCGTGAAATCCAAAAGCGCTATAACTACCTGGTCAAAAAATGGATACGAAGTCAGGTTTTTATGGTCTCATCCATTGAATTAGAAGATTTAACCCAAATCACCTTCTTCAAATTTTGGAATATTCTTTCAAAACAAAAGGGGAATCTATCAAACAATTTTCCATTTTGTGGCGCGATCTTGAAATATTTAAAACGGTGTGCAGAAACAACGGCCGTTGAGCATTTGAGAAAACAACGTCAATTAAACCACCTTGACGAAAAATTAAAACAATCCCATCTCCCCACGATTGACGCACAGTCACGTCAACAACTTGACAACGCAAGCGAGCGTTCAAAGCTTGTCCGCCGCTGGGTGGCAGCAAATATCAACCATCCAGATGAGCGACTGCTCCTCAAATTGCTATTTGAATATGATATGAAACCCAAAGAAATTGTTCACAAATTCCCCACGCAATTTCCAACCCAGCAATTTGTCTATCGACTCCGCGAAAGAATTGTAAAGCGGGCGAGAAGAAGCATGCAGCTCAGCAGCTATGCCGTTTACTAATCCATTGATTTCGGTTAAGTAAAACGTATCGGTAGAAAAAAATGTAGGAAAAGGGGAATTTACAGAAGGGTTTACCTAGTGTTTTGACAAACTTCTTTTGCCGGACAAATCGATGACGCCTGTTTGTCAAAACCTCAGGTTCCGTGACTCAAATCTATCCAGCAATCTTTGTTAGACGGAACACTAGGTCGAGAAAACAAAAATATTGGTGTCTTTACGATTAAACAATCGTTCAAGAGAGCCTAAATCCTGAGTTTGGCCCACAAAAAATATAGGCTGTCCGTCTTGAAACGATGATTCGTCCAATTGATTAATCGTATCAAGATGGCTGTTTAATTGGGCAGCAAATTTTTGTATATCAAGAGAGGGGGGTAAATCTAAATCTTGCCGAAGCTGCTCAACACAACGAGCGTATTGCTTCATCGCTTCGAACTTTAAATTTGATTTTGCATATAAACGGATGAGCTGGTTGTGCGCCTCTTCCGAGCTCCCATTTTGTCGAATCCAATTTTGAGCGATCCGAATGGCCTCATCCCACATTTGTTTTTGCTCATAGGTTGAGATAATTCGACGAAATAGGGTATTGATCTTTTGAACAAATTGATTTCTTTCCTGCCATAACCACCCCTCAAACTCATTGTTATCCTGCACCAAAAAACCGCTCAAGAATTCTCCTTGAACATCCTTCGTCAAATTCAACGCCTTTCGGAGCCAAGCTTCTTCAAGTCGATAGTTTTCAAGACAGTGCGTCATCTCAATCACATCACAAGACACATTGTTTGCAAGGAACTGGATTGTATCTCGGTTCGTGATAAACTGTTCGCGGCCTACAACTTTAATTAGTGCGGATAATGTTCTTCGAAGATTGGCTTTCGCACGAGATTGAGGGTAATTCGGCCACAATAATGCAGCTATTTTTTCACGAGAATCAATATAGTTTGGGGCACATATCAAGTAAGCAAGCAATGCAATTGATTTATTGGTATCAGGTTTCACAACCTGCCCTTGACGGCTGATAATTGGTGGCCCCAAAAGTTTAATTGTTATCGTTTCCGTCATAGCAGTTTTGCTTTGTATGATTTGTCAATGATGAATGACAATCGGTTCAATGATCTGCTACTATCTTATGCTGACGGGGATTGAAAAGTACAGAAACAAGCTGTTGAAAAATTCAACAGTTTATCAACAACGCCACGACTAGGAACGATATGGAAACCACATTTGGACAAATGCTGCGCCGCCATCGCTTACAATGTACAGTACCCAATCAGCGTGCTTCGCTTTCTCAAGGCCAGCTTGCTGAGTTTTTAGAACAGGAAATTGGACTCTCTTTTACTGCTGCTGCTATTAGCAATTGGGAACGGGATAAACGTCGTTTACATCAAGATGATCGGTTGGTCTTAGTAGGCATCATCAAGGTTTTATATCAATTTCATGGGCTTCAAACAGTTAACGAGGCTCAAGCATTGGTTGGACAGGGGAATTATCGGCCGTTGCAACATGACGAGCTTATCCAAATCGACTCAAGTTGGGGGAATCTTCAAAGTGAGCAGGGTTCTTCAAATACAAAGGTGACACCACTTCCATTAGATCATGTTCCGTCTCCCTTCTCGTTACCCACAGGCTCCTATTTACCCTATCGTCCCAATCCATTTTTTATTGGCCGAGAAGATGAACTCCAGCAATTGGCTCAGCACCTTCAACTGAATGAAGAGAGTGCGCACGGGCAAACTGCTGCAATTGTCGGTTTGGGTGGTTTAGGCAAGACGCAATTAGCGGTTGAATTTGCTCACCGTTACGGCCGTTACTTTGCCGATGGTGTCTTCTGGTTCAACTTTGAACAACCTGAAACAATCCCGGCCCAAATGGCGAGCTTAGGTGGTGCAGACAAAATGTCACTGAGTCCAAATTTTGACAATCTGCCAATCAATGAACAGGTCAAAATCGTTCAAAAAGCCTTACACGCCACCGCATCCCGTTTGCTCATCTTTGATGGGTGTGAAGATGAGACCCTTTTAACGGAGTGGAGACCTTCACATGGGGGAAGCTCGATTTTACTCACAAGCCGTCGTGGGCGATGGAGTCCCACATTAGGTGTCAACACACTACCTTTAGGTGAGCTACGACGAATAGATAGCATCGCGCTTCTTCATCAATTTCAATCATCTTTATCAAATGAAGAAGCAAATAAAATTGCACAAGAATTAGGTGATTTACCTTTAGCACTTCATTTGGCAGGAAGCTTTCTTGCATCGTATGTCTACGAAGTATCCGCTGCAGACTATCTCTCCCAGCTACAACAATTACGAGGGGGTAATTTACTCAATCACCCTTCCTTACAAGGTTTAGGCACTTATTTTTCTCCGACGGAGCATGAACTGCATGTGGCTCGAAGTTTCGCTTTAAGCTTTGAGCGACTTAACCCTCAAAATTCGAAAGATAGCCTTGCAAAAGCGCTGTTAGTTCGGGCAGCCTACTTTGCACCTGCTGAGCC
>JANQSK010000953.1 GCA_028284105.1 Anaerolineae bacterium | reverse complement strand
GTTCGCCATCATTAAAAAACGGAGCCAATCCAGCTAACATGGGATACATATTGCCACCTAAATTAGCTCCCAAATCAATAATCCATCCACAGGGCTCTTCATGTGCCAACTCTAAAAGGTGGGATTGGATCGTTTGAGCATGCTGAATCAATTCATCATCATCAATCGCTGAAAATGCAGGTATAAGCACGTAACCCAATCGTCCTGACTGCAATTTTGATTGAACTGAGGGGTTGCTAGCAGCGGTTGCACCTGACAGCTGTTCAGATGCTAAAGGAGTAAGAAAAAAACTATGATTATCATCAAGCAAGTCAAGCAAAGTTTGAACTGTTGGATAGACGTCCTCTGTTGAGTTGGCGTTTTTTGCAGCATTACGCAAAATCGGTTCCATAGAGCCCCAATCAATATTGTCCCCATTTAATGCGTTTTTTTGAATAATCTCTATCACTTCATTTAAAAATGCCTCAACATTAGGCTGAATCTCATCAGGTCTAACAGATGTCGGTGTGAATTGAAGAATTCGCTTCGCCGTTTGAGTTGCAACATCTGCTGTCAAAGCAAGTTCAATAGCATTTAATGTTGGCTCAACGGGTAATGACGTTGGTGTTTCAAGGATTTCACCTTTTAAAAAGACTGTCGGAATTGGCGACGAGGAAATCTCGGGATTCTGAACCGATTGTTCAATATCAGGGTTGGAAAGACAGCTAATAAGAAACAAAATAAGAAAAGTCCAAATCAATTTTCTTGTTGCTTTATAAAACAACATAAACCTCCAAGGGTTATAAAATGAGCAAATTTTTACTACACTAATAACGAGCAGTCAGGGAAAATAGCGACATGACAAAATAATGACGACGATTCAGATTAAAAGACCAGCTGTTGAGGTATTTGAATTTTATTAGTAATCCAGAAAATAACCCTCAATGGCAAAATGGGATGGAATCCTGCCATATTACATCCTCTGGAGAATGGGGTCTTGGGTCAACCTACCATCAAAAGGCCAAGTTTTTAGGCCGAGAGATCATTTCCAATTTCATAATCACAGAGTTTGAAGCAGGTAAAATGATCAAAGGTGAAACAGTTGAGAGTTCATTCCCAATCTCATTTACTCGTATTGTCCATCCTCATGATTCTACTGATAGCTGTACGGTAGAAGTTATCGTCATTGGTGATGCGTCTGGCTTATTTCGTCTTTTCACGCCTTTGATGGACTGGATGGTTGGTCGGTCTATCAAGCAAGATTATGCGAGGCTAAAAGAATTGCTCGAGTCGAGAGGTATGTAATTTTGTTATTTACCGCAAAGAATGGTTTTTTAATCTTTGCAAACTTAGTGTTCTTTGCGATTACAAGAAATTTGTAAACGGACTGATATCACTAATGAGCTAACAACCTCTCTAGCTGAGCATCTTTTTCAAGCCAAAGATCGGTGATATACGATTGAAAAGCCACCTTAAATTCAGGATCATTGGCATAATCCCCATTCAAAATTGATTCTGGAATAACTCGCTCTTGAATATTCACCGCAATTACCTGGGTTTTTCCACTAAAAAAGTCCCAAAATTGATAATTACCTTCAGGGTAAGCAATAGTGACATCGATAATTTTTTGCATTTGTTGATCGAGCGCAGCTAAAGCAAAAGCGATACCACCGGATTTCGGTTTGAGTAAACGGCCGTATGGGGAATCCTGTTTATCATGCTTCTCAGGTGTAAATCGTGTTCCTTCTAAAAAATTCATGATTGCCACAGGAGAATCTTTGAATTTGGCACACGCTTTTCGCGTTGTTTCAAGGTCTTTCCCTTTGAGATGAGGCTTTTTCTCTAGCGTTTTCTTGCTGTATCGCTTCATAAAAGGAAATTCCAAGCCCCACCAAGCTAAGCCAATCACAGGTACATAAATCAAATCATGTTTAATAAAAAACTTCAGAAAGGGAATTTTGCGGTTAAACAAATATTGCAGCACAAAAATATCTGTCCAGCTTTGATGGTTGCTGATCACCATATACCAATCGTCAGGCTTTAATCCTTCTGGCCAACTGACTCGCCACTCAATTTTGTGGGTGGCGTCAAACATCACATTATTCACCGAAATCCAGCTTTCCGCGATGGAAACGGCCGTTTTTGAGCAAAGCCGTTGCCAAGATTTAATCGGTATAAGAAGTCGAGCAATAACGGCTGAATATAGTGGAATACACCAAAACAGGGTGTTTAAACATAAAGCCAACGCATTAACGAAGGCAATAATGGGGCTTGGTAAAAAATGCAGCAAGGTGCTCCCTCTCAGATGAAATTTTGAGTGCTGTGAGGATATTGAATCCCCACAGCCAACATCTTTATAAATTTGCCACAAATAGTAAACCAAAAAACAAAATTGGGACAGCTAGGGTCGACAATGTTGAATGTAACAAAAATCGCTGTCTTACCCATCCAGATAAGTTCAAGATACCAAAGGAAGCAAAGCCAACAATGATAAAAATGATCGCCCACAAAATGTAGTCAGAGACAGGAGGCACACCACTGCCAATGAGGTAGGACCAAAATCCATCAAAGGCGCGGTATGTTCCTTCATCAAAGTATCCAACGACCGTCACTAAAAGTGCAGAACTTAAAACAAATGTCCCGACTAACGTTAACAATTTGGAAACTTCACGACTCAATTTCATTTGATTTCTCCTATTGTCCTGAAATTTCTGCGCGTCCAGTCATTCCAGGACGTATCAACAACCCTCCATTATCAATGGTCAGGATGACGGGGAATACGGCCGCATCACCCACTGTTCCTGTTGATTGTAAACCAATACGCAATATTTCAGCTTCAATATTATCATTTGGGTATGATTTCAAAGTGATTACGGCCGTATCCCCTGATTCCAACTGGGCTAAATCACGCTCGCTCAAATTTGTGGTATGAAACTCCAAACTATTCATATCCAAAATGGTGACAACGGGTGATCCTGCACTCACAAATGCACCATTAACGATATCTACAGATTGAATAGTCCCGGAGATGGGTGCTACTAACTGCGCGTCAACCAACGCTTTTTGAGCCTGTTGCAAGCTCAATTCACTTTGATCCAATGCCAGTTGGGCCTGCTCGACTTGTAATTGCGCCGCAGCAATTTCGCTCTCTTTTGGGCCTTGTGTGGCTTGCTCGAGCGATTGCTGAGCCGAAATCAAAGAAACTTGCGCGTTGCTTAACGCTGTTTCATTATCAATGTTCGTTGCAGAAATATTGTACTGAGCATAAGCCACAGACAGTGCTTCATTTGCTTCGACTAAAGCTCGCGCAGTGCCTTCTCGCTCAGATTTCAAAAAATCAGCACGGAATGGATCACCCAACTCCCAATCTCGTCCGGGATCATGGGCCTTGTCATATGCTTCTTGTGCATCATTGACGGCACGCTGCGCTTGGTTAATTTGCACATTAGCTGAGGTCAAATTAGCTTGTGAAATATCAGCCTGATCTTGAGTCTGGTCAAGGCTTGCTTCTGCAGCAGCAACGTTGGCTTCCGCTAGCGAAACGGCCGTTTCGTCTGGCGTCCAAGTGAGCAAATTGTCGAGCGAGAGTTGAGCCTGGGCCAAACTATTTTCAGATTGCGCCACTTGGAGCTGAGCATTATCTATGGCCTCTTGCAAAGCAGTGTCTTCTAGGGTGGCGATTACATCACCAGCCACAACCACATCCCCCACATTGACGTTAAGTGACAGTAAACGGCCGTTTGTGTTGAAAGCTAAGGGCAAGACAGGATTGGGAGCAACGATCTGGCCATCTGCAACAATCGTGACGCCTGTCTGAACAGGTACCGGCGTAGCTTCATCCGCTTGGGGTTCCTCAGAAGATTCTTCTTCCATTGCTTCGGCATTTTCATCTTGTGGCAATGTATTCTCTTCTTGAATTGGGCCAGCTTGAATACAAGCAATTGACATTAACAATATGAGCATCAAAAACAAAACAACTTTCTTATTCATAATCAAATATCCAAATCACGCACAGCTTGAGAAATAGCGCTCTCATTTGATGGTGCGTGTATGATCATTACATCCTTAAAATCTCTACGGCTTTACGCTTTACAATTCGACGCGCCGAGAAAGCCGTTCCCAAAATGGAAGCTAACACAACCAAAATGACAATAAATGGCATCACGGTTGTATCAATCGCAAATTGCATAGGGCGTTGGGCAGTTAAGTTATCCATGTAGGCAATGAGGTATCCCATTGTGCCACCCGCAACAATCCCGGCCAAAGCAGCGCTCACCGTCATGGCAATGGATTCAACGATAAGCATCCCGGTCAACTCCCAATTGCGTGTTCCCATCGCTTTCATCATGCCAATTTCGATTCGGCGTGCATAGATGGTGACATAGATAACAGCGAACACGCCAAATACGGCCGTTGTGAAGCTAATCAATGTCATGACGAGCAAGAAGGCCTGTTCTTGGACGCGCCCGGTTCGGGCAAACTCGAGGGAAACATCGACCGAGTCAATCCAAAAATCATAGTCACGCCCAAATTGGCGGCTCATATCGTCAATCACTTGATTCGCATCAGCCTCAGGCGCAACCGAAGCCAAGACGCGATCAAAGATACGGGCATCAGCAGCGGGTAATCCAACTTGTGGATCGCTAACCACGCGTTTAAACCCATCAACAGAAATCAAAACGGTGCTTCCCCCAAGCCCTTGGGATTTCACCCGACCAATGTCGCCAAATCCTGGCAAACGTCGAGCAATACCTACGACAGTGAGTTCCTCAACATGATCAAGCCCCTGACCTGTCATTTGAATTTTTCCACCAAGGGGAACGGCTAGGCCAAGCGCTAAACCTTCACTAATAACAACGGCCGTATCGTCGACTAAAATCTCATCAAGTGAAGCAACGCCCCCTTCCGCAAAGATAATAAACTCGTCGAAAAGCACATCATTCAATGAGTGTGAAACCCCAACTAAACTGACTGATCCTTGGCGCATACCGACAGAATCAGTGACTTGCGTGTTGTAATCGTAGGTCAACCCAACCACATGATCGAGACCCGATATTGTGGGTAGTTCCTCATTGATAAATTGAGCGTTCAAGCGACTCAGCTCTGCAAAAGCAGGGTCACCAAAGTTACTAAACGTTTGCATTTCAAGATCGGCACCAGAGCTTAACCTGACATCCGTTTCAATGTTCGCATTACTGATAGCGCTATCAGTTGCCAAGAATGATGGCAAGACGCCACTAAACAAAACAAGCATGGAAATAAGCGTATTTCGAGCCTGGTTGCGGCTCACATTTCGTCTTGCAAAAAAGGTCAATCGAGGAGCAATGCTGTTCAGCACAAACAAGACAAATCGTTCAAATGGCACCGTTGTAATAAAGAAGATTAGGCCAACCCCAACCACCATCATCAAAAAGGCTGCTAGAAAGACCGTGGCCGCAAATACTTCATTGCCAAACGTATCAGACACACTCAAACCAATCGTCATTAACACCGAGAACATGAGCATAAATCCAAAGAGCAGAAAACGGCTGTTTGGACGACGTTCACGTAGATTCGCAATATCTTCGATTTGAATGTTATCGGCTACACCAGGATTGATAGCGTGCATCACCTTAGTGCTTGAGGCTTCTTGCGCTGGACGTAATGCACTAAAAAAGAGCACCACAGAAGCAGAAATAATGGCTGGTAAAATAGAAACAAGATTGACAGAGGGTTGAAGCCGTGCCACTAACCCTTCTGCTGAAAGGGTGCGAATGATAAATGGCACAATTAAATATTGATTAATGATCTGGCCAAGAACGACGCCTAATCCAATCCCAATCACACCAACAATTAAAACCTCGCCAATGACCAATGTGAAAAGATAACCTCGCTCACTCCCCAAAATGCGCAAGATAGCCATCTCACGTTTTTGTTCCTGAACATTGGTCATCACAAGGGTGTGAACTAAAAGCCCGACAACACCCAACGACATGATGCCGTAAGTGTTAATCAAAGCTTGAAGAATCAAAAAGGCTTGGGCACTTTGGTCTAAGATTGCCGCTTTTGTAAGGGAATATTGATATTGGTCACCCAGCTCATTTTGAACAGCGACGGCGACATTCCGAACGTTCAAGGCCGCATTTTCAGCGTTGCGTTCTTCATACAAAGCGGGATCAACCAAGGCGATGAGACGCTCAGCCCGGTTATCTAATCCCAGCCACGCTTGAGCATCTTCGATACTCATGATTAATCCCGCCCGAACACCCGAATCCGTCACACCGTCTTGCCGCACAATACCACTGACTGTGAATACTCCAAGCGCTTGTCGCTGACTCCCTCCTGCGGGACTTGTTTTACCTTCCTCACGCGGTTGAGGGAATCGATAGGCCACTTCTATTTGATCACCAACGGAGATATCCAAGAAATTCGCGGTCGCTTCTAAAACGGTAACTTGCTCATTCCCTAAGGTGTATTCACCTTCGACAACGTCAATAAACCCAACCGTGTCAATAGTAGGGTCTAACGCGATTAAACGGCCGCTTCCATTGTTTTGATTCACGCGAAACTCAACGTCTGAATCGATTCGGGGATAGACGGCCGTTACCAGTTCACTGGCGTCTAAAATACGCTGAGACGTTTGGGAAACCTCAATAAAGGGCTCTTGATCTGTCTCCTTCTTTTGAAACTGCAGGTCAAATCGTCCCACGCCAGAAGCAATTAGCTCAACATTAGATTGACGTACAGATTCAACAGTCGCGCTCATGGCGACAATCAAACCAGTGCTTATCATCAACGCCAGCATCATCAAAATCGTGCGCACTTTGCGCCGACGGAAGTTTTTGAAAATGTATTTAATGATCATACGGGGGCGCTTTCGAGAATACGGCCGTCTTGCATGTGCACAACACGGGTTGCAAACTCAGACATGCGAGGATCATGCGTTACAAACACAATCGTCATCCCATCTTCATTGAGCTGCTTGACGAGCCGCATAATGGCAAACCCTGTTTCAGAATCAAGGTCACCTGTCATTTCATCAGCGATGAGGATTGGTGGATCGTTGGCAAGAGCACGCGCAATAGCGACACGCTGCTGCTGTCCACCAGAGAGTTCGCTTGGATAATGATGCATCCGATCTCCTAGACCAACCCGTTCAAGCAACTCTTGAGAACGCTGCTGCCGCTCACGGCGGCTGGTCTTCTTCAACACCATGGGAGCTTCTACATTTTCTTGGGCCGTAAAATTAGCCAGAAGATTGTAATTTTGGAAAACAAAACCCAATTTTTCTAAACGCAACCGGGCCAGCTTGTTTTCAGATAGCGCCACAACATTTTCATCTTCAATAGTCAAATGACCCCGACTGGGCTCATCTAAACCACCAATAATATTGAGCAAGGTCGTTTTTCCTGATCCAGAAGGGCCCATCAAACAGACAAACTCACCGGGTTGGATCTCAATAGAAACGCCGCGTAAAGCGGGCACCGCTTCCTTACCCATCAAATATGATTTATGGACATTGTCCACGTGAATAATTGGTTTGGTCATACTCCTCTACTTTTCTATTCTTGTTTTGTTCAACAATCGTGCACACACACAACTTAAACACCGATTGTTGCGAAATTATGACAAATATACGTTTAGCTTCGTTGAATGTTGCAAACCCGAATATATCGCGACGCGATATATTGCAATTTTGGCATCATACGGTTTGGAAACACAATTGTCAATCCATTCTCATAAAACGGCCGTTTCACATCTGGAAATTATTCAACTTTGATTATCAAATCAGGAGCACTAACGAAAGGAAATAAATTTATTATATTAAGCCATTTTTCTTGTCGCACTTAACTAGCACAACCCACATCACCTACAGAGTGAGTCACAATTGAGAAAGGTCAAATAAGCATATTTTTGAGAGAAGGCGTAGCTGTAAAGAGCCCAGAACCTAGGATTTAAAGGAACCTGCCAAGCTATTGAAATGAATTCTGGTTTTCGTTTTACAGATGCTGATTAGTAAAACATTCAGCCAACATGAGTGAGCATGTTAATAATTAGCTTGCTGTTCCTAAGATAAGTGGCAATAGAACACCAATCAACAATGTGACTGCCCATAGTGCTGAGGCAGGTGTGCCAGACGTATGGTGCACATGGGCTTCATCTGTATGCTTCTCAGAATGCGTATCATAGCGCCGAATGAGGTATTGGAAAGACAATCCTAGCCCCATTCCATACAATAGATGTCCCACTAAGGCAGGATAACGCGCCGTGGTGGCTGCAAGTGACCAATCTACAGGTTGACGTAGTAATATGAAGAAAAATGTCCCTGGACCAAGCAGCCACCACAGCATGCCATAAACCAAGCCCCAACCCATCCCAGAGCCATAGCTATAAGCCGCATTTTGGAAGAAGATACCGTAGGTGCTTCCAATAATGAACGCAATGAGCAGGTGGACAAAGAACCCAAGTACAGCCGTATTGCCACCAACCAAGCTCGCTACTCTAGGCAAGCTATTCGTAGCCACCATCACGATGGTAAACAACAATCCACCCACGATCCCAGCCGCTTGACCCATTAAAAGACCTTTTAAACTGCGGCTGCCCGCACTTTCTCGAGTGCGATTTAATGGATCAGAATCCACAAACAGTGTATTCCACAGTTTGGTGGCTATGGCATAAAACAGCCCCATTAATGAACCATACAAAATGTGAGAAATAAGTGGCGTAAAAGCACCCTGCGCACCAGCCAAGGACCAATTGATGGCCTGTCCGGAGAGTAACGGCCGTAAAGTCATCGGGCCCAACATCCACCAAGAGATACCATACGCCATCCCCCACACGATAGCAGGTCCACTATTTTTGACATCGCGATGGAATAGCAATCCAAACGTGACCCCAATCGTTATTGCAATAGTAAAATGCAGTGTCCGTCCCAATCCAAATGAATCAGACCCCAAAATACCGGATACCAAAGAGAAAAAGGCTGCATTTTGAATCCCTAATAAAAAGACCCAACCGCCTAAAAATCCACCTACAGCCCCGAAAATGACGCTTTGAATTCTGGGTGCCACAATTTCTTGACCTTTAGGTCGGGTGTCTGTCACCTGTTGGTTGTCTGTAGGCACAGTTACAGGGAAGATTCTCAAGCAAACTTTGACCAGGGCATAATAACCAAGACCAAGAGCAGCCCCAAATGCAATGACCTGCCCAAGCAAAAGGGGAAACAAAGCAATGATTTGGTCAGGAAGCCAATAGAGCCCATCTCCTGTCAAAAGAGGGACTAAAGTTAAATAGCCGACAAACCACCAAGCCAAGCCATAAGCTTCGCCCCAAATAAGACTAGCGCCACCCGTTTGTAATTTTGGCCCTAGGACCACTGCAAAGATCATGCCTAAAATAATACTGATAATAATATGGATGATTGGTGTAAAGAGGATGCCAACGGCTATCCAGAAAATGATGCCACCGAATAAACCGGCCAGCCCACCTGCCAAGAGTGAGATAGAAAATGGAACTGTTTTTTTTGTCATGAGCGCACCTCTTGAGAACGGCCGTTTTCAGCCAGCGATTGTCTTTGAGCTTCTCTATCTTCCTGACTAAAGTTAATCGTTTGCACAATATCGGGGGGTAAAAAGACGTCAAGTATCCAATCAAGAAGCACGCGGATTTGCTTCTGGAATGTTGGCAATTTCGACAAGTAGATTCCTCGCCACATCAGCCAAGCAAAGAAGCCCGAAAAGCGCTGCCCAAATACCTCCGCAACAGCCAATTGATGGCCTAATGCAGCCAAACTCCCTAATGTTTTGAAATTAAATGTTTTCAGAGGCTTACCTTTGATAGAGGCTGCAACATTGTAGCCCAACACTTTCCCTTCTCGAGAAGCATGTTGGGCAGTTGGAGGAGCAAACTTACCAGTCGTTAAGTCAGGGACTTGAGCACAATCTCCAGCTGCCCAAATATGGGTTGCGTTCTCAACCTGCAATTCGGTATTGACCTCAAGTTGTCCTCTTTTTGTTAAAGGGAGTCCAAGCATTTTTAGGACAGGACTTGGCTGATTTCCCGCAGTCCAAATGAAAGTGTTGCTTTGAATCTCATCATCCCCAATTTCAACCACACCTTTGCGTGCTCCTGTTACGCGAACTCCCAACTTAAATTCAACTCCACGCTCGCTTAATTTTTCTCTTGCAAATTCACCAAGTTCTTCACTAAGTTCAGGCAAGATTCGGTCACGGGAGTGAACTAACACTGTCCGAATATCATCGGGTTCAACGTTAGGGTAGTAAAAACTAATACCTCTGGCAAAATCATTGATGCCACCTAGAAGCTCAACACCTGCAAAACCACCGCCAGCTACAACGAAGGTCAGCATTTGCTGGCACCGATTACGATCAGGATCGATATCAGCACGTTCAAACATATCAATTATTTGATTACGAATCAGAATGGCATCATCCAATGATTTAAACGTAAATGCTTCTTTTTCAATGCCTTGATTACCAAAAAAGTTGGGAATACTCCCTGTTGTTAAAACAAGGTGATCAAAACGAAGCGCATTCTTTTGAGACCGATTATCAAGGCTTAAATGAACAATTTGCTTGTCCATATCGATGTTTTCAATGTCGCTCTGAATCACTTGCACATTCTTGAAGAAGCTACGCAATGAGGGGCTTATATTTTGGGCACTCACAGCGCTTGCAGACACTTCTGAGAGCATTGGTGTGTGGATCAAGAAATTATTTTGGCTCACAAGGGTAATGCTAACGTGCTTATCTTTAGCCAGCTCTTTTTCAAGTGTTTGAGCTGCTGCAACACCAGCGTACCCACCTCCAATAATGACCACGCGCTTTGTGATTTCTACCTTTTGATAAACAGGTGATCGAAGAGAGAATGACTCTTTAAAAGGATGAAAGAGAATGCCATAAATCAAGCCAATCGTACCCCCCATTAGAAGATAGGATAACAGCTTAGGAACGGCCGTTATTGCATCAACGGCCTGCCAATTGGTGCCATTTCCCGTAATGAAAGGCTGCAAACTAATCGCCCAACCAAACCACAAAATGATCCCAAGAACAAGTCCCGTAGCCACATTTTCTGCATGGTGATTGTGTAAAGGCTCAAATAATAGAGCGTATGAGGCACCTAAGAGGAAACCAGAAGAAAGCACCCAAATAGGTCCTCCCAAAGTGCCAATTGAAAATGCCTCATTGGTTGCAAAATTAGCGAGTGCAATTATTACACCCCCCAGCAAGAGTCCAACAACTCCACCAACAACAGCCCTTCGTAGTTGATACATAAATTCTCCTCAAATGGTTGCACAGGGTGTATTGAACACAATATGGTGCAATCTTAATTTGGAACGGAATAAATATACAGGATTTTAGATGAACTTCTAGGGGGAATCTTACTTTTGGGAATTATCCACCAGTTAATTTCTTTAAGGCTTTGCCATATTGACGAGACATGGGGATCTCTGTTTTCGCTTCATCGTCCATTCTTAATTGAAAAGTACCAGAAAACCAGGGTACAACTTCTGCAATTTCGTTGAGATTAACCAAATACGCTTTGTGCACACGCACAATGGAATAGGGAGCCAACATGCTTTCTAGCTCTTTAATGGTATAGCGAACAGCCAAACGTCCGTTTCTCCGTGATTGCATAAACACTTTTTTGCTATCTGCTTCAATCCACAAGATATCGGTGTAATCAACTAATACGGCCGTTTTATTTTCCTTCTCACCCCACAACTTTGTAAGGGGAACGGCCGTTTCTGACTGTTTTAAATACCCTCTTAGATTGTTTGTCTTTTCTTCTTGAGCTTCCACTTTGGACAACGCAAAACGAATTCGTTCCATTGTCTGGGTTAATCGATTAGGTTGAAACGGTTTCACCACATAATCGAGAGCAGCCAGCTCGAAAGCACGAACAGCGTGCGCATCGTAGGCTGTTGCAAAGACAACAAGCGGTTTTGGTGAATCTTCAGTTACAGGTTGTTCAAGAATAGCGGAAGCGACTGCAAGTCCATTAACACCTGGCATATTGATATCTAAAAAAGCAACATCAACTGTTTCTTTCCCTAAAATCTCAAGCGCTTCAAGACCATTTTTCGCTTCTACAAATTCAGCCTCAGGTTCTTGCTGCTCAAGCAAATAACGAAGTTCCCCACGAGCCGGTTTTTCATCATCAACAATCAATATTTTCATCGCTTCTCCCAAAACAAAGGTTTAAAGGTTGAAATCAAAGGAAGTCGTTCTACTCAAGCAACTCGCTCTTCCCTCTACTCTTTACTCTCTTCTTTTATTGCTCTTCCACCATCAATTGGAATTCTAAAAAGCACTTTTGTCCCTTCACCAACTTCTGACTCAATTTGAAGTTTATAGTCTTCACCATACAAGAGCCGGAGCCGTTCATCGACATTTGTTACCCCAATAGACGGCCGTTTTCTCTCCAACAACACTTTCTTTTCACCCATCCGATTGACATCAAAGCCCATCCCATCATCACTTACTTGAAACAAAAGATCTGTTCCAACTTCGTTAATAACGATGTGAAGTGTTCCACCTTTAGGCTTGGGTGAAATCCCATGAACGATTGCATTTTCAACTAGGGGTTGAAGAATCAATGTTGGAATCAACATCTCAGAATGAGCTTTACTCATCGTTGTCCATACAACATTGAGCCGTTCATCCAAGCGGGCTTTCTCTAAAGCCAGATAAGCTTCAACGTGTTGAATCTCATCATTCAGCGTAATGAATTCACCTGCGCTCAGGGATTGTTGGAATATCTCCGAAAGTTTGCCAAGCAAATCTCGCGCTTTATCGGGATCAGTGCGTATAAAGTAATTGATGGTATTGAGTGAGTTAAAAAAGAAATGGGGATTAATTTGAGCCTGCAACGCCCTGAGTTCAGCTTGTGCTAAAGCCAATCTCGTTTTTGTTAGGGCAAGATTTGTATTTGTTAATTCCGACTGCGCTTCTTCTGCTTCTTGTCTAAGCAAGTCATCTTGAATTGAACGAATCATTATAAATAACAGGCCAAAACCGATTAAATTGATAATGATATTTGTCAACAATCTATCGACAAAAAAGTATGGATCATAAGATGAAATTGCGCTGAAGATGACCGCCAAAATCAAAATCACAATAGGGAGTGGCAGCAAGTATTGAAGGGTAAATCGCCGATTGCCTGCAATAATGCCCCACAAGCCCGCAACCGGACCAATCCAAACGGCCGTTATTGCTGGAATACTTTTTAACACCCCAAATTCAAAATAGTGGGCAAAGCTCCTGTTATCATTCCAATTCCAATCAATCCAATCTACATAGCCGCTTGCCAGCGCAAAGAAAACCCCGACAACTAAACCCACTCGCCATCCACCAATCAACCCAGCAACAATAACAGTGAAATATCCTAAAATCACTAAATCATCTAAAAAATTGCTCAAAAAGAATCGGTAGACTAAAAATAGCGATTGAATTCCCACAAAGACAAGAATGAACTCTAAAATGCGACGCTGGCTTAATTTGCGTTCAATCGCTTCTCGGAAAAGGTCTGTGCGGCTCAACCCAAAAAGGAGCACAATAGGCAGAATTAGCTCGGTAATCGCAAATCCAATTGAATAAGGATCTGTTCCAAAGGTACCAAAATCCTCTGGGGCAAAGTTGGGATCAATGGTAGATGACCGTACAAAGAGGGTCCATAAAATCATGAGGAGTGTTGCTATCCCAATGCCTATGGCGGGCTGCATCCACTCGGGTGATTCATTTTGAGAAACGGCCGTTTCAGTCTGAATATCCATAAAATTACAAGAGCCCCCGAGTTAATACTCAGGGGCGGTCATACTTCATCAAGTCTAGCACCACTATTGACCCGTTTCAATTATCTTTTCACTGCTTACATCAACTAATGCATAAAATAAACGAGCATCTGTTGTCGCAAATTCGACCATCCACTGTGAATCATCAATTGGCGTCACATAGGTACTCCAATCATCGACATCCCTCAAATAATCCCAGAGGTTTTCAGCTTCGTACGCAATGACAACGGCTCGATCTTGCACCTCTCTTAGCGTATCTTCTTCAGATAAAGCGGCAGGATCCTCAATCGTTTCGATATAAATTTCATTATTTTCTGAATCAACAAAGCTGATCACGACGAGCTCATCAAGCCCTTTGTAAAAATAGGTTTCAAACGCCTCATCCCATTTGTTGTAATAGGTTTCATATTCCCATTGTTCAATAGCTTCAAGGCGAGCTAGTAGTTCAGCATCTGCAAAAATAAAAGCTTCAACTAAATCTCTTCGAGCTTGAAAAAGTTCAGGAGAAAGATCCATAGGTACATAAGAATCAACAACAGTGCCATCCGCAAAATCAACCTGACCCCAACCCAACCATTCTTCAGTGTTGCCATCATAAATATCAATACCAAAAAGATTTTCATCATCTTCCCAAACTTCAGCAACCCAATTGGGATATGCGCTCAAAAATTGAGACATATTGTCATGATTCGCAAAAATCAAAACGACCTGCTTCGCTCGGCGACTCTCATCATTAACAACAGTAATGTCATTGAGCTTGATTTCTGGCGCGTCATCACGGGAAAAAACAGACAACATTCCACCGGTCTCTTCGATGAATGAATCAGCCATTTGGTTATTCCCATTTGACATCGACTCCGACATGCTAATGTTGCCTGAAGGTGCCATCATACGGCCGTTCCCTTCCTCAACCACAAGTTCCGCCGTTCTTTGAGGGGGTGCAGAAACGGCCGTTTCCGAATCAGATTCTGCAAGCTGTCCACAAGCAGACATCCATAAAATGAGTAACAAAATAAGTCCAACTATTTTTCGTTTCAAAATATCCTCCACGATGAATCACACCATCGACAGATTGAAGACCTGACAAGAAATTTCATCAAGATTGCCAATACTGTTCCTATCAGGTTTATAAAGATGTGTTGTATTCAGAAGGTAAAAGGAAACGGCCGTTTCCCTCAACAGAAAGAGGATATGTGGTCGTATATTGTGATAAGTGGACGGTTGAATAATTAAAACTAGTGGTTAAACCAATCCCTGCTTGTTTAGCGCTTTGAGAGCGCTGTTGACGATTGAGTCTGCATCAATGCCCATTTCTTGATAAAGAGCATGACGAGTCCCACTTTGACCAAACTTGTCAACGCCTAATGTTTCAACAGGTGTACCAAAAACACTGCCAAGCCAGGCGTGGGCATGTGAAGCTCCATCATTAATGACAATCATTGGCGCATGATGTTCGTTTTGGGGAACAAGCCAATCAAATGCAGAGGTGTTGCTATTCTTTTGCCAAGACTCAAACAATCTTCGGGGGCTGGTCAAATTAATAACATTAGCGGGAATACCTTCTTCTTCTAAAAGGTCAGCGGCTTTAAGCACTTCAGGAACCATCGCGCCGGTCGTTACAAGCTGGACTAAATATGATTTATCAAGCCCATCAGAAGAACGCCAATCTTTTAATCGATATCCACCCGCTAAAACTTGCTGTTTAAGTCGTTCTTCCCCAAGTCTGGCCTGAGCATCATTAAACGGCCGTTGATCGATTGCTTTTGTTGACAGTCTAAAATAGCTAGCCCGCCCATTATGGCGCTCAAAACATTCTGATATCGCATCGACCATTAACCAAGCCAGTTCAGTTGCATAACAAGGCTCAAAGTAATTCAGATTAGGCAATTCCATTCCTAATGATGAAGTCACTGTAGATTGATGAGCACCGCCTTCAGGAGAAAGGGTCACACCAGAAGGCGTGCCGGCAATAATAAACTTCGAACCAGAGTACAACCCATAAATAAAGGCGTCTAAGCCTCGGCACACAAACGGATCATAAACAGTCCCAATAGGTATAGTGGTCTGACCAAGCAGTTCTGACGTTATCCCAAACATACTCAGCGCCATAAAGAGATTCATTTCAGATATTCCTAACTCGATATGTTGCCCTTTATCACTTTCATGCCAAGTTGCCGCAGAGCCTTGCTCGTGGCCTGCCAATGAAAAAACACCCATTTTACTAATCCAACCCGACAGGTTTGTCGAAACGGATACATCTGGTGATATAGTGACAATATGCTTGGCTAACTCTTCATTTCGAGACAGCGCAAGCAGAATCCGCCCAAAGCTTTGTTGGGTGCTAGTTTTGCTTTGAGGCACCGATGGGGATTCCGGTTCATTTTGGAGAGAAACGGCCGTTTTCTTACCCAGCTCTGGAAATAAATACCGGGCACGTGATTGACAAAGCTGCCCCGCTTCTGAATCTGTCGAAAAACTGGCCCATTCATCCTGTTCCATCCCCATCTGCTTACAAAGTGCCTCAACTTGCTTAGGTTCAAGCAACATGGAGTGATTGAGGGGGTGTCCTGCCATAGGCAAGCCCCACCCTTTAACAGTGTAAGCAAACAAAACGGTTGGTCGTGTTTTGTCTTCATCTGCCTCTGCGAGTCTTGCTAGCAGCACATCAAAATCATGTCCCCCTAAATCGCCGAGGACACCCGGTAAATCTTCATCAGATATGTCCTGAATTAAAGCTTCAAAGTCGGGATTCCCCTTTGTGAGCAACGGCCGTATTTCGGCACCAGATTTTCGCAGCAATCCTTGATATTCAGCATTGCTCATCTCATCGATTCGGTCTTGAAGTAAACGGCCGTTTGGACGTGCAAAAATATCTTCTAAACGCTTTCCAAATTTTGCTTCAAGCACTTGCCAATCACAGCTTGAAAACAAAGATTTTAACCGAGCAGCTTTAATACCTGGCACAACGCGATCCAAGCTTTGACGGTTGAGATCAACAATCAGAAGGACATTTCCTAATGTGTTCAAAGAATCGTCAAGAATGGCTTCCCAAACATTCCCCTCATCAAGTTCAGCGTCCCCAATAATGGCAATGTACCGACGATCGGGCTGTTTTTCAAAGTGACTGGACACGTATTTTCCTGCAAGTGCAGCAAAGGCCGGTGCTACAGCCCCTAACCCAACAGACCCGGTTGAAAAATGAACCTCATCCGGATCTTTTGTTCGGCTTGGATATGCCTGAAGCCCACCAAATTCACGGAGGGTTGTTAAATATTGTCGTGGTATTTGCCCAAGAAGGTATTGAATAGCGTGGAACACAGGTGATGCGTGAGGCTTAACTGAAACCAAATCATCTTTATTGAGGTAATGAAAATAAAGCGCTGTCATGATTGTTACCATTGAAGCAGAAGATGCTTGGTGCCCACCCACCTTTGATCCATCTGGATTCGGCCGTATATGGTTAGCGTGGTGAATCATGTTGGTTGCCAGCCAAAGCACTCGGCTTTGAATTTCCTGCAAGGTTTCAATTTGATGATCCTGACGCATATTTTCACCTATGTATTTTTTAAAAATATATTGTTAATTGTTATGTGATTGACAGAAAGTTTTCTAAAAAAGATGCTCTACAAAGGCTGTCAATCACCGAGTAAATCACAATATTTGAAGCAGATTTAATTTTTAATACTTTTTGTGATTTACCTAAATGAAACGAAGTTCCTGTATTGAATAAAATGACAGCTTCAAATTCCGATTCCTCGGGGTTCCGAAGCTTATTTCTAAGTAATTTTCAACAAATATTTTGAATACTCAAGGGTAAAATGAAAATTACTTTCAGGAGAACAAAAGCTCAAATAGGTG
>JANQSK010000223.1 GCA_028284105.1 Anaerolineae bacterium | reverse complement strand
AGTTGACAACATTAATCAAAAATACCCGGCTCGCTGGTATCGTCAGGCCACCGTCATTGAAGATTGGAAAGAAATCCAAGAACCTGGCACTTACTCCCTTTCTGCTGATAAGTCAAAAAAGGTTGAAATTATTGACGCCACAGAAGTCGGTGGTGGATTTATTATTGGTACATGGAACGGCCGTTTTGTTCAATGGAAACGAGATTTAGTTCTCAACAAAAAGACAGGTCGCCCACAATCATACTCAACGCTACGAAACGCAAAGAAACAGTTGCCTAAGCTATTATGAACAAAGGCGTCTTATACGCTATAGGCGCATATGCCACTTGGGGCTTCCTTCCTCTTTTTTGGAAGCTCCTTCAAGATGTGCCAGCCATTGAAACTTTAGGCCACCGCACCATGTGGTCACTCGTTTTTGTGGTTGGCATTTTAGCTTTTACCCAAGATTGGTCTTGGCTCAACGTTGTCAAAGAAAACCCCAAATCATTGCGTATTTTTTTGCTTTCAGCCTTATTGGTTGGTTCCAATTGGCTCATTTTTATTTGGGCCGTCAACGCAGGCTTCGTTGTTGAAGCAAGTTTAGGCTACTTTATCAACCCATTGCTCAGTGTGGTGCTTGGGGTTCTGTTTTTAAAAGAACGGCTCAGAGGCCAGCAGTGGGTCGCCATTTCAATCGCTTTTTTGGGCGTTCTATATTTAACAGTATCTGTCGGTTCGCTCCCGTGGATAGCTCTCTCTCTTGCAGGAACCTTTGGCATCTATGGTCTCATCCGAAAAACAGCACCATTGGGTTCAATTTATGCGCTAGGGATCGAAACGGCCGTTTTGACTCCAATCGCCTTGATATATTTCATCTTAATCGAAAGTAATGGAAGCGGGCACTTCTTTTCAAGCTGGCAAACGGCCGTATTATTAGCACTTTGTGGCGCAGCAACCGCCATCCCGCTACTTCTTTTTGGAGCAGGGGCTCGATTAATCAATTTAAGCACAATTGGTATTTTGCAATACATTGCCCCTACTCTCCAATTTTTATTGGGTCTTTTTGTATTCCAAGAGCCTTTTTCGCAAAATCAATTTATCGGCTATTGCATCATCTGGTTTGCTTTGATTGTTTATGCAGTGGATGGTGTCAGAAACGGCCGTATGCAGCCAAGGACAATTGGCTCAGCGACGGATTAGTAGAGTAAATCATAAAAGCATTTGAATGTACTTGGGTGATACATGATTCACCTTTAAGAGAATAAAAGTCTTTATGAAGTTATTTTTATCTAAGAGCTTTTTATTCTCCATTTAAAACAGAAAAGGGAAACGAATAGAAACATTAGGAGGAACCATGGCACAAGAAAACGATGAGCTTTATGCCCACAAATGGGGATTTAAAGATACACGATTCGTCGCAAATCCTGATTTCACTGTGACAGTTACCGGTGATCGCTACGAGATTTCTGGCACAACTATGCCAGAATTTCTTCCCTTTGTTGAAGAGATGCTAGACATCAAGGTGGATATAAGCAATCAAAAGCCAGAGAATGAAAACAAACCCATTGCACCACCGCACATCAACGAACGCTTCTGCCAAACACTGACAGAAACATTCCCCAGCAGCCAATACACACAAGATAATAAAATTCGGCTTATTCACAGCCACGGGCAAACAACGGCGGATGAGGTTAATAAAGTGCTTTATGATCAACTCGATCGCACTGTTGATCTTGTTTTTTACCCAGAAAGCGAAGCTGATGTTCATAAAATCATTGAGATAGCAGGGGCGCACGATGTTTGTCTTGTCCCTTATGGCGGCGGTACAAGTGTGAGTTGTGCCCTTCAGCTTCCCGAAGGGGAAGAACGCATGATCATTGCGGTGAGTATGATTCGACTCAATCAAATTGAGTGGCTCGACAAAGAAAATTACCGCGTTTGTGTTCAAGCAGGCATGACTGGCAAACAGCTTGAAGAAGCGTTAGCCAAAGAAGGGTTTACCTGCGGTCATGAACCAGACAGTATGGAATTGTCAACGGTCGGAGGCTGGATAGCAACGAATGCCAGCGGTATGAAGAAAAATCGCTATGGCAATATTGAAGATATTGTTGAAAATGTGACCATGATCACGCCTTCCGGCACCCTAACCCATGCCCAAAACATGCCTCGCACGTCAATTGGGATTCGTCCTGATGCATTCTTTTTTGGGAGCGAAGGCAACCTCGGTCTAATTACCAAAGCTGTTTTAAAAGTGCACAAGCTGCCTGAAAAAGTACAATTTGCCTCGTTTGTCTTTCCGAATTTCAAGTTGGGCACAGCCTTTTTATATGAGTTAACCCGTTCTGGCACAATTCCAGCGAGCGTTCGCCTGCTCGATAACATTCAGTTTCGTTTTGGTTCCGCTTTAAAACCAGCCCCTTCTGCCCAAGAAAAGATGATGAGCAACATTCAAAAGTTTTTCTTATTGAATGTCAAAGGGTTTGATCCTCATGAGCTTTGTGCAGCCACTGTGGTGATGGAGGGCTCTAATGAAGAAGTGCAATTCCAAAACAAAGTGATTCATCGCATTGCCAAGAAACATCAAGGCATTGCAGGGGGTGAAGGCAATGGGAAACGGGGGTATAAGCTCACCTATGCGATTGCCTATATTCGTGATTTTCTGGCTGATTTTCATATTATTGGAGAAACATACGAAACAACCGTAACCTGGGACAAAATTGAGGCGGTGATTGAGGCGGTGGCACAAACGGCCGTTTCTCTCCATGAACAATACAATCTACCCGGCAAACCCTACGTCTCACCACGTATTTCGCAGGTCTATCACACTGGCGTCTGTATCTATTTCACCCATGGCTTTTCGACAAAAGGAGTGGATAATCCAGAACAAGTATTCAGTGAAATCGAACATACCTTGCGACAAGCTATTATTGACGCGGGTGGCTCTATTTCACATCATCACGGCGTTGGCAAAATACGTAAAGACTTTATGAAACATTCGCTGTCACCAGCGACAATCGATTTAATCAAAGATATTAAAAAAGCAAACGATCCCAAAAACATTTTCGGTATTCGAAATAATGTTT
This sequence comes from Anaerolineae bacterium, assembly GCA_028284105.1. GTDB lineage: Bacteria > Chloroflexota > Anaerolineae > Promineifilales > Promineifilaceae > QQUD01. Next base: position 5,159 of record JANQSK010000223.1, on the reverse strand, counting down.
TTGCGGAATGATTTAGGAGGTACACCATGAACCCTATCGCTGTCTTTTTCCTCGGATTGATCACACTACTCTTTATTGCAGCAGTTGTTGGTCCCCGTATTGAAGAACGCATGACCCAAAAAGATGAGTAATCCTCAAATAATCCTAGCCAATGCTTTCCATAGAATTGGCTAGGCATCTCTTCATTTATGACCCCAGAAATAATCACTTCAATTAAATGCAACTTAGGTGAGGGTCCCGTTTGGGATGACCAGCATCAACAGTTGTGGTGGACAGATATCAATGCCGGAAAAATATTCAGCACATCTATGAATGGTTTAGATGTTCAAGAGTATGACATTGGTGATTTAGTGGGCACAATCGGTCTATGTACCGATAATCGTCTTATACTTGCAACCATAAATGGCTTTGCAAAATTTGATCCCGAATCCCAAAAACTTGAACCTATTGTCGATCCAGAAAACGATCTTCCAAATAATCGTTTTAATGACGGCAAACCCGATCCTAGCGGGGGCATGGTTGCAGGATCAATGTCTATGAAATCTGAGCCTAATGCAGGCTCACTCTACCGATTAGATTCCTCAAGAACCGTTACCAAAATCCGCAACAATGTAACTACGTCAAACGGATTAGCTTGGAATGCTTCTGAAACGGTCATGTACTACATCGACACGCCGCTTCTCAAGGTCATTGCCTATGATTTTGACCAGTCTTCGGGAACGCTTTCCAATCCGCGTGACCAATTTTCGATGTCACCTGAATATGGCTATCCGGATGGCATGTGTATTGACGCAGAAGGAATGCTGTGGATTGCAAACTATGGAGGGAGTGCTGTCCGTCGATGGAATCCGCAAAATGGAGCGCTTCTTGAATCAATTGATTTCCCTGCCTCGCAAATTACATGCTGCACGTTTGGAGGACCCGATTTATCGACCCTGTTTGTGACTTCTGCCTCTCAAAATCTATCAGATGAAGCGCTCGCTAAGCAGCCAGATGCTGGGGCATTATTCAAAGTCGAAACGCCCTATCAAGGCACAAAAGCATATCGGTTTGCAGGTTAATTTAAATGAGCAACCCTGTTGAGCGTTCCATTTTTAACCAGTTAAGATCACAATTTTCCATTTGGGCACCTTTGCAGGATGACGAATGGCAACTGCTATCAGCCATTTTTTCATTAAGGCATGCTCAAGCCAAATCGGCCGTTTCTCATCCGGGTGATGAAGCAAAAGACCTCATTTTTGTTGGACAAGGCCTGCTGCGTTTTTATTATCTTTCAGAAACTGGAAAAGAAACCAATAAAGCATTTGTCGCAGAAAATGAATTTGCTGGGCCATTAGCCAGTGCCCAGCTTGGACTGCCTCTCTATTTTGGAATCGAAGCACTTGAAGACACCCTCATGCTTGTTGCTTCATTCGATAAGTTCACCGCGCTTTATGATCATTCACCCACATTTGAGCGGCTTGGCCGAAAGCTAGCCGAATTGCTCCTGATTCGCAAAGAGCTACGCATGCGCAGTATGCTTGAACAAACGGCGAAAGAACGATATTTAGAATTTATCGAAAAACAACCAACCCTTGCAGACAGAGTCCCCCAGTATCACTTGGCAACCTATTTAGGCATCACAGAAGTGTCCTTATCTCGACTAAAGCGAGAAATTTCTGCCGATCTTATCATTTGATAAGGCAATCCCTCGTCCAATTTCTTACACTTTCTTCATCATCAAAACTTAATAGAAAAGGAAACATCATGAAAATTGGTTTTATTGGGCTTGGGATTATGGGACACGGGATGGCCACAAATTTATTGAAAAATGGCGTTGACCTATTTATTTACAATCGGTCAAAAGTGAAAGCAATTGATCTCATCGAAGCAGGAGCACATTGGGTTGACTCCCCTGCACATTTTGGTGAGGTAGATATTTTATTCACAATGTTGGCACACCCTGAGGCGGTTACGGCCGTATCTCAAGGCTCAAACGGCTTCCTATCGCATCTTAAAAAAGATGCACTTTGGGTAGACTGCAGCACCCTTAATCCAACCTTTGTTAAAGAAATGGCGAAGCAAGCACAAGCCCATCACATTCGTTATTTAGAAGCCCCCGTAGCCGGAACAAAACCCCAAGCTGAAAGTGGATCACTCGTCTTCTTTACGGGCGGCAATCAAGCTGATGTTGAGCTGTGTGACCCTTTTTTCCAAACAATGGGTCAAAAAGTGATTCCTGTTGGAGAGGTTGGGCAAGCTTCTTCTTTAAAGCTTGTCGTCAATCTGATGCTAGCCACATCGATGGCAGCTTTCGCAGAAGGTATCGCTTTTGGAGAGTCGTTAGGGATCTCCCAAGAAAGATTATTCAACGTGTTGATTGGGGGTCCAGTTACACCACCCTATCTTGCTTCGAAAAGAAGCAAGCTTGAGACTCAAGAGTATTCCCCACAATTCCCGCTCAAATGGATGCACAAAGATCTACAGATGGTGTCGCTGGCAGCGTATGAAAGTCAAATCCCAATGCCCATTGCTCAAACTACAAAAGAACTTTATGGTCAAGCCATAAAAGCTGGATTTGGAGACAATGATTTGTCAGCCATATATGCATATTTGAAAGCATAAAGGCATAAAAAGAGGCCAAGAAAACATTTATTTCTTGGCCTCTTTTCTATCCCATTTGAAACAATTTTTTAAAAAGCTAAGCGGCTTCGTATCGAAGTAGATACCCTTCCCCGCGAGCAGATAAGATATAACGAGGTCGCTTTGGATCGGTTTCAATTTTTGTTCGGAGACGATTAACCGCTTTTTCAACTACGGCTCGAGATTTGTTTGGTCCCCAAACATTTTTTAACAAATCCCCAATGGTACATACTTGATTGGCATGATCAATAAAATAGACGAGTAATCGATTTTCAAGCGGGGTCAGGCGAACCATAGTGCCATTGGCAAGTTTAACTGTACGTTGCTCCTGTATGTATTCAAACATTTCCTCTTCTTCAGCCTGCAGTTGTTCAGCCTGTTGAGGGGTTTGTTCATTTGAAAAACGGGTGATCCAATAGTTAAAACTATCAGCAAACGGCACCATACGGCCGTTTCTTTTTTCAATCAATCCCACATGTCTTTTTAAACGATTAAGCAAAATACGATCAACTTCGCCTTCATCTTCGCCTTTTGCTAAAGCAGATATAACGCTCTTCTCCTCAGCAGATAAACGATCAAATAGCTGTCGACTCAACCCCTTCACTTGATCATCAAAGCGAAGATCACCCGATGTATCCTCATAAATTTCATCTGGATCGCTGAGCTGTTTTGCTGATATTAGATGCCCTAACCCCATTTTGAGCAGATCAGGATGTCGCCCAGCTTCTTGAAGCAAGAATTGAATATCATCTTCATTTAAGGAAACGGCCGTTTCCAAATCATTGGCGCATTCACAAAGGGCAATCGCTTCTGATTGGGCCAACAAACCAAGGGATACATTGTGGAAAAAGTTAGCAAATGGGGATATCGCTTGCGAAGAGTCGCCACTTTCACGGCGTACTATTTGTTCTGTTAACGAAACTAATGAGTCTGTGCTGCCAATCACAAAAGCCATTGTTTCACGATAGCGATTTGCAATAGCGCGCAGCCAATCTAAATCACGGCTAGTCAATGTTGGGATTAAGACATCAAAGTCGTCGATGACAAAGACCACTAAATCTAACTGTCCGTCTTCTACGAGCATTTCAACAGCTTCATCCAACTCATCAAAAAGCTCATTTGGGCTGGTGAGATCATCAATATCTTCAATCGGTTCAAGCCCTGCTTTTGAAACGGCCGTATTAAACCGCTCAATCATAAACCGCCAAAAGCTCAGAGAATCAAAATCAGATAGCTCAACGAGGCGTACCCAAACATACAACCCTTTGGCGCCATCACGCAGGCCAATTTTCTGCTCATATATGTGATGCAAAAATGAGGTTTTACCCTGACGCGGTTCGGCAGTAATGTTACAGTTTTGAGGGGTATCGCGCCCTAATTTATCTTCGATCCAGTTAAGCGCGTTTTGCCGTCCAAAAAACAGGTTGGCACTCCAAGCTGGATCGCGACTTAAAAAAGAGCTTCTATTATTCATTTATTTCTCCGTTTGAGGGGGATGGTTGTGATTGGTTTCGAATTAAATAGCCAAGCGAGAAATTGGCTAACAGCCATTTTTGGCATAAGGGAATGCGAATTTGATACGCATTGTTTTGTTTTCGTAAAGTGTCGATTTTGTGGAGGTTTAATAAGGCTTGATGGACTTCATCTTGGGTAAGCACATTGGCAAATCGGTCGATGACCTGTTGGAGCAAGACCGTTTCTTCATTCTGGGTCAGCTCAGCAACGGCCGTTAAAACCCAAAGTTGATTTCTTTGGTGACCATGCTCAAAGCCCGTCGCATTCCCCCACAAATGATTAAAGAATTGTTCACCCTGTTGAGGCAGCCAATCCATCAGCATCTTGTCCAAATCAGATAGCTCAATGGTGGTTCTCTCTTCACGAGTCACCAAACTCACGAGTTCCCCGCAGAGCCATTGCAAATAATAAGGGTGTCCTGCTGAAAGAGCGAGTAATGAATCCACGGCTTCCTCAGAGAAGCCAACCTGTTGTGCCGGTTCGACAATCAACTGACGGGCTTCTGCGGGTCTCAAAAAGGCCATTTTTTGGTGTCGAACCACCTCGAGCATAAAGGAAGTATCGGGCTGGGCAAGGAGCTGATCCAAAATACCGCCCCCACTAAAAATAACGCTGATCCCACCCCGATGTTGAATAAGGCTTCTAAAGTAGCGAGTAATATCCGCCAATGGGATTTCCGGTTCGGTCAGTTCCGTGAGCAGCTGAAACTCATCAATGATCAGCACCAAATGCTTTTGTTGAAGAATGGGTTTGTTTTCAATAAAACCGCGGAAGTAGCTCAGAGGATCGCGCCGCATGCGATTAATTTTAGGGGGTTGCGTATTGGGTAGATTAAGTGATTGAATGATTGATTTGATAATATCGCGCAGGAAAAAAGTTGTTGAACGACCACTGAGCCGCTGCATATCTACAAACGCCAGCACGTAATCATCGCTGTTCATAACCGTTTGTTGGAATTCAAGTAACAGAGAGGTTTTCCCAATGCGACGGGGACCCCAAAGTAAAACGGCTTCCCCTGGCCC
>JANQSK010000879.1 GCA_028284105.1 Anaerolineae bacterium | reverse complement strand
ATCGTCGAAGCTGTGCCGGGCAGCGGTGAAGCCCTCGTTCAAGAAGGCGTCACCCCTAATCGCTGGGTACACAAATGGGGGGATTGGATTACCCAAACCAACCACGATGACATTCCGCTTTCACTGATTGAGACGATCGTTTCAGAAACAAAGCGATTAGCAACAGCATTTGGCTCTCCAATTGATTTGGAATGGGTTTGGGACGGTCAAATCGTGCACTGGGTTCAGATCCGCGAAATTACCACACTTAAAGATATTGGTGTGTATTCTAACCGGATTTCTCGTGAGGTGATGCCCGGTATTATCAAACCCCTTATTTGGTCCATTAATGTGCCTGTAGTGAATAGTGCGTGGGTTGATTTAATCACTGAACTCATTGGCCCCCATGATATTAAAGCGGAAGATTTAGCAAAATCATTCCACTATCGTTCTTACTTTAACATGTCTACTTTGGGGCGTGTTTTTACGGCGCTGGGTATGCCCACTGAAACGTTGGAGCTGATGATGGGGATTGAAGGAGGCGAAGAGAAGCCTCGGTTCAAACCATCTAATCAAACGTACAAGCATATGCCACGCATGCTGCGCTTTGCGTTTGATAAGCTGCGTTTTAGTCGCAAAATCGATGCCTTTTTACCCGTTGCGGAATCCACATATGATAAGTTTGCCAATCAGGATTTAAAACAGTTTGACGAGGCAGACTTGCTCAAAGAAATTGATAAACTGTTTGAATTTACCAAACAGATGGCGTATGTGAACGTGGTTGGGCCGTTGTTGATGTTGGCACATAACGGCCGTTTTCAACGACAGGTTGAAGCGGCTGGTTTTGATTATGTTAACTTTGATTTGATGCGGGACTTCCCAGATTTAGATAAATATGATCCGAGTGAGCATCTTGATCATTTAGCTGATGAATTCACAAACCTTGAGCCGATGCTACAAGAGGATATCAAAATTAGTCCTATTTCAGAGCTCGTGAAAAAGCAAAATGCGAGGGGCTTCCGAGACCATCTTTTCAAATTTATTCAACAATTTGGTCACTTTAGCGATAGCGGAAATGATTTTTCAGCTAAACCATGGCGTGAGAATCCTGACTTTGTTTTACAAATGGTTACCAATCATGAGCGATTAGAATCCAACAACAAAAAGGTCAGCTGGGAAGAGCTGCCTCTTTCAGGGTTCAAGAAATGGCGCATGCAATCGTCCTATAAACGAGCGAGAAAGTTTCGATATTACCGGGAACGGATTAGCTATGATTACACATTTGGATATGGATTGTTTCGCAATTATTTTTTAGAGTTAGCGGGTCGCTTGGTTGAGCGTTCTGTGCTTTCAGAGAAAGAGGATATTTTCTATTTGTATTTGAATGAGATTCAAGAGATTGTGGCTCAGTCGTCGCCAACTTTTGAGCCGATGAATCTTGTTAATACAAGGCGGGATGAGATTGATTCTGTGAAGGATTATATTTTGCCCGACATTGTCTATGGGGACGACCCGCCACCACCAGAAACGGCCGTTGAAGATCAAGACCAACTAAACGGCATACCAACTTCACGTGGATATTATCAAGGACCCGTTCGTGTCATTAATAGCATCCAAGAGTTTGACAAAATGGTGCCCGGTGCCGTGATTGTCATTCCTTATTCGGATGTGAGTTGGACCCCGTTATTTACCAAAGCCGGTGCAGTTATCGCTGAATCAGGCGGGATGCTTTCGCATAGCTCTATCGTCGCCCGCGAGTACAATTTGCCTGCTGTGGTGTCCGTAACCAATGCGTGTCGTATCTTATCTGACGATACGGTTGTGTCAGTTGATGGCTTCAAAGGCCAGGTGTCGGTCATTTAGAAGTGTGGAGTTATGTGAAATCCAAAAAGTATCTTGAAAAGAATGTGCCGAAATGTTGGTTTTCTCCGAGCAAAACTCAGAGATGAAACCCTTCTTAATTCAAGATTTTTATGATATTTGCATAGGATAGGAGGAAAAAATGGAAATAGGCTTACTCTTACTCTCTATTGTGGTTGGATATGTCTTTGGCTCGTTATCATTTACCCGACTCATCGCTAGAATCATTATCCCAGATGAGGATATTAGTTCGACGCGATTTGAAATTCCGGGCAAAGATATTGGGATGGATATGACCTCTGTTAGTCCCACGGCACTTTCAATGCGGAAAGGGCCAGGTGCGGGCTGCTCGGCAAGTATATTGGACATGCTGAAAGCGGCTATCCCAGCCTTTGTGCTTATGCGCTTATATCCTGACCAACCGTACTTTTTAATTTCAGCAGCGATGGCTATCGTGGGACACAATTGGCCAATCCAACATCGTTTTAAAGGTGGCAGAGGATTTTCACCTATGATTGGTGGCTTATTTATTATCGATTTTTGGGCGATTCCATTTGCAATGATTAGCGGCAACTTTATTGGTTTAGCTATTGTAAAAGATGTTTTCTTAGCCTACATCATGTTTGCTGTCATGCTGATTCCTTGGATGGCCTTCCGCTTTTGGGGCAGCGTAGACATTCACGTGATGTGGTATGTCGCTTATGGAATTTGGTCAACGGCTATCTTTTTGCTGGCGTCAAGGCCGGAAATCACACAATATATTCAAATTAAACGCTCCGGTATTCTGGATGATCAGGAAGATTTCTTGAATACGATTGAACAAACAGATATGGGAAGACCCATCAAATATATGCGAAAATATGGGTTCTTTGGTGGTCCTAAAGAAGAAGAGGTTTCGGAAGCATAACTCGAAAAATTGCTACATGAAGGGATGTCTTAGAATTGCGGGGTATGTTGTTTTAGGGATTATTGGTTTACTGATCGTTGTGATTGGTGTGTGGACTGTGCGCACCAATACTCAAGTTGATGCGAGTGAAACTGATCTTTACACAACCCATGCACCTGGCCAATTTGTTACGATTGATGGATTAGATTTCCATGTTGTTGTACAAGGTGAACCGAATGGTAAACGGCCGTTACTGCTCCTCCATGGATTTGGGCTAAACGCATCAAAAGTGTTTATGCTCATCCAGCCTTTGCTTGCAGAAGAACGACAGCTCATCATTCCTGACTTTTTAGGATTAGGGCATTCTCAGCGATTAACAGAACCCAATGTGGGATACACGCATCAGCAGCGCTCTATTCATTTGGCTCAATTACTTGATGAGCTTGGTGTAGAAGAAGTGGATATTGTGGGTGCTTCGTTTGGTGGGGACATCGGGACCCAGTTTTCACTCGATTATCCCGACCGTGTCAATCAACTCGTTTTGATTGGCGCACAGGTGTATCAATCAGGGGGTGGCTTCTTTGAAGCGTTAGGCAATTTACCATTTGGAATCGGTCGAAGCATGACGTGGTTTGCATTAGGTGCGGGCCCGCTCTCATCTGGCTCCATCACAAGTGGTTGTGACACGGGCGGTTTTTGTCCAACGGCTGAAGAGGCTGAGATTTGGATGCAACCATTGGTGATTCAAGACAGCACAGATGCCTTACGCGCAATGAGCAGCACTGAGTTTAACGGCCGTATTCCTGAGGACATTCCACAGCTCAGTCAGGAGACCCTTATCATTTGGGGTGAATTTGACAACATTATTCCTATCGAAGAGGGGCGACGTCTCAATGAAGAGATACCCAATTCGACATTTGAAATGATTGAGGATGCAGGGCATTCACCCTATTTTGAAAAACCGGAACTTACAGCTGAAATCATTTTAGGATTTATTGAACCCTAATCACTGTCGCCTGAGTCATAATCTATCGGCTTGGGAACATCAGTAAAAAATTATGCGAATAACAGAAAATCTAAAAATAGCGATTAATAGCTTACGATCAAATAAATTGCGTGCTGCATTAACGATGTTGGGCATCATGATTGGTGTTGCAGCGGTAATTACCCTCCTGTCTATTGGGGATGGGGTGACGCGATTTGTGGCCGAGCAATTTTCCGGTTTGGGAACCAACCTTATTTTTGTGATTCCTACCCAAGAAGAGCAAGGCCGCCCCGGTAGTGATCCGCTTTCTGAGTCGACATTGACGCTGCGTGATGCGGAGCTGTTGGCAGATGTAGCGCGCGTCCCAGGCGCAACGGCCGTATCCCCTGTTTTGATACGTGATTTGGAACTCCAATTCGAAGGCAATCAGCATAACGTTACCGTTCGAGCTGGCAACACAAGCTATGTCGATATCATCAATTATGATGTCGTGCGGGGTCGCATGTTTGATGAAGCCGAATATGGGGGACGCTCACGTGTTGCTGTCATTGGCCCTGATACGATTGATGAACTGTTTCCTGAAAATATAGATCCGCTCGGTGCAGATATTAAAGTTAATGGATTAACTTTTAGAATCATTGGAGTGC
>JANQSK010000818.1 GCA_028284105.1 Anaerolineae bacterium | reverse complement strand
GCTGATTTGAGAGGTGCTTTATCAGAAGCTCCTCAGGGTTTGGTGGTCACGCTTTCAATGTTGTTCTTAGTCGCATTTGGAATTAAGGCTGCGCTATTTCCCCTTTATGGCTGGCTACCATCATCATACCATACACCCCCTACCGCAATCTCAGCTATCTTCTCTGGATTACTAACTAAGGTCGGTGTCTATGCATTAATTCGTATATTCACCCTGATGTTTGTGCAAGATGTGTCCTATACTCACAACATTCTGCTTTGGATTTCGGGGTTTACGATGGTGGCTGGTGTACTTGGCGCTGCATCTCAAGGTGAATTCCGACGTATTTTATCTTTCCATATCGTGAGTCAGATTGGCTATATGATTATGGGGTTGGCACTGTTTACGCCATTAGCTTTGGCAGGAGCAATCTTCTATATCATTCATCACATCGTGGTTAAAACAAATCTCTTCCTGGTAAGTGGTGTGGTTAATCGACTCAAGGGAACTTATCAGTTGAAAAAGATTGGCGGCTTGTACAAAGCACGGCCGTTTCTAGGGCTTCTCTTTCTTATTCCCGCTCTCTCACTGGCGGGTATTCCACCCCTTTCTGGTTTTTGGGCAAAGTTTGCACTGGTGCGGGCAGGATTAGAAGCCCAATCTTATTGGATTGTCGTTGCTTCTTTGGTCGTGAGTGTGCTTACGCTGTTTTCAATGACAAAGATTTGGTCAGAGGCATTTTGGTCTCCTGAGCCGGAAGGCGGGGAGGATTTAGATGTACCAGCTACAGATTGGTGGCAACGTGTTATGCCCATTGCTGCGTTGTGCGTTGTTACTTTGGTGATTGGTTCCACAGCAGAGTGGATATTCCAACTCTCGATGGAGACTGCCAATCAGTTGCTTGATCCGACGCTCTATATCGAAACGGTGTTGGGAGGTTGATTTAATGTTTCAGCTCAATTTACTTTTAACCATCGCTTGGATGGCGCTTATTGGTGAGTTCACTCTTGAAAGTTTCGTTGAGGGTTTCATCGTGACGTTTATTGTTGTTGGATTATCTAATTTCTATTCAAGGGATGTTCGGACGGGTTACTTTGTACGCTTCTTTAAAACGATGAAAGTTTTCTTGGGCTTTGTTGTTGAGGTGATGAAAGCCAGTTTGCGTGTGGCTGCAATTGTCATCAATCCTAGGCTCAATATTCGGCCAGCTGTTGTTGCTGTGCCGCTGGATATTGAACGGGATGAACAAATCACGCTGTTTGCGAACATGATCACGTTAACACCTGGCACGCTTTCACTTGATGTCTCGAATGATAAAAAGACGCTTTATGTGCACACGATTGATTTGGATGACGTTGATGCTTTCCGTGCAGAGTTAAAAAATGGCTTTGAAGCACAAGTTCGTGAGGTGACCGAATGGGAGAAATAATTCGCATTACGATGGGCATTGGCCTCACGCTGCTAGCGATTACGATTTTATTATCGTTTACGCGATTGCTTCGTGGACCTACACTGCCTGACCGCGTTGTGGCGCTCGATATGCTCACATCGGTTGGTATTGGCGTCACGGCCGTTTATGCAGTGCTGACCGACCAACCTGTATTTTTAGATGTGGCGACCATTTTGGCGTTAATCTCATTTTTAGGCACGATTGCGTTTGCCCGTTATATCGATTTACGGAGATAGTCTGATGATTTCTGAAATTATTAGTTTGATATTACTTTTAGCTGGGATTGCGTTTGTGTTGATTGCAGGGATTGGTGTTGTTCGCATGCCAGATTTGTTTCTTCGCATGTCTGCATCGACCAAAGCGGCCACGCTTGGTTTGATGTTAATCTTGATTGGAACGGCCGTTTATTTTCGGGAAGTTGGCATCGCCAGTCGTGCTATTGCCACAGCTATCTTTGTTTTCCTGACAGCGCCTGTATCAGCCCACCTCATTGGCCGTGCTGCTTATTCAGATGGTGTTAAGCTGTACGAAAAAACGCAGATTGATGAACTTCAAGAGCGATATACAACAGATAAATCAACTGGGGAGAGTATTCCAGAGTAAGTGCGTTGAATGCGGGGAAAGCTTAATTTGGAATTAGGCTAATTGGAGCCCTTGCCGATAGCCACGAAGCATGTAGCTTCCTTGAATCCAGCGATAAAGGAGGCCTAGAAGCTTTTTAGAGGGGTAGATATTTTCGAGAAGTTTAACGGCCGTTTCCATCCCCCAAACGGCTGGTGGGGAAGCCACAACTCTATAAATCATTTTCTTTGCAATCAAACTTGGTGAATCTTGACCCCACATAATCGGTGTTTTGTCGCGGAACATGACAATATGTTCACGTAATTCAGGATGCACCTGATACAGCTTAACGGCCGAAATGCCAGCCTTTTGCCAACGAACGCACGCCTTCTCTAAACTTGCAATCGAATAATCCCAGTGGAAGCCTGTTGCGCCACCGCATTGCAAGAGCCGATAGCCAGCCTTGTAAGACCGATAGCCGAAATCGACATCATCCCAATTAGGCCAGCCGCCTGTGGGATCTTGAAGCTTGCCTAAAGCAAAGAAATCTTCACGACAAACAGCTAATAGCTCTGTATTGCACCAGCTGAAGTGAATATCGTGCAGTTTGTCATCGTTATGGCCGGCATGAGGTCCACTATTTGCGTTTTCGAGGGTCAATTGTGTGAAGTGAGACGGATTCGCTTCTGCAAATCGGGTCACAATGGTGCCCATCACAACCGCTTTTTCCTCTGTTTCACAAGCCGTTGCCATCGCTGCAAGAGTAGGCGGTGTCAGAGTGACATCATCATCAATAAATACCAGCACAGCACCGGAGCTATGATCTACACCGTGATTTCGCGCAATGGTGGCTCCTTCATTTTGCTTCCGTAAAAATTGGAATTTAAAGGGTGTCTCAATTTCTAATATTTCAGCAGGGTCGTAAGAGGAGCCATCATCCACCACAATGACCTCAAACTGGTTAGATGGCAAAGTTTGTTCCATCAAGTTGGGTAAAAGTCGAAGGATATTTTCTTTACGATTGTAGTTTGGAATAATCACGCTTACGCGAAATTGGGACATGAAGCTTCACCATGACGTCAGTTGAGTAAATTACTAATCTATTGATTAGCCTACGCTGAATTGCTTACAAAGATAGTTAATTATTATCATGAGAAGGGAATCTGTAAATTGGTAGAAAGGACTACAAAGAAAAAGAGGATGGCTTATCACAAAAGCCATCCTCTTTCAATTCATGGTTAGACTGAATCTTCTATTCGACGGATGCGTTCCCATTCTGGCATCTTTTCATCCGGCTTGCTGTCCTTCAGCACCATAATTTGACGCATCTCCATGACTTGGTCACGTAAAACGGCTGCTTTTTCAAACTCTAACTGCTGAGCCGCTTCTTTCATCTGTTTTTCAAGATCTTTAATCATCTTGTTGAGCTCTGCCTTAGGCATATCCGCTGCAGTTGTATAAACAGGTTTTGATTCACCAAGCGTTGCCGGTTGACCATATGACTCACTGAGATCCTCAGTTAAATCTTTCACCTCTTTGAGGATGCTGTGTGGTTCAATGCCGTGCTCAGTGTTGTAATCCATCTGAACTTTGCGACGGTCGTTGGTTACATCAATGGCGGCTTGCATCGAGCGTGTGATCTTATCGGCATACATAATCACTTTGCCATCCACATGCCGAGCTGCGCGTCCAATGGTTTGAATGAGCGAGGTCTCTGAGCGCAAGAATCCTTCTTTATCAGCATCCAAGATGGCGACGAGCGACACTTCAGGTAGGTCAAGCCCTTCTCGAAGCAGGTTGATACCGACAATGACATCATAGACACCTAGTCGCAAATCACGCAGAATCTCAGTGCGCTCAATCGTGTGCACTTCTGAATGGAGATAATGAACTTTCACACCCATTTCGAGCAAATAATCTGCTAAATCTTCAGACATGCGTTTTGTTAATGTTGTAACAAGTACGCGTTCCCCTCTAGCAGAACGGGCATTGATTTCACCTAAGAGATCATCAACTTGCCCGCGAACAGGCCGAACTTCCAAGAGAGGGTCTAAAACCCCTGTAGGCCGAATGACCTGCGTCACAGGCTCAGGTGAATGTTCGATTTCAAATGGCCCTGGGGTTGCACTTGTAAAGATAACTTGATTGATGCGCTCTTCGAACTCATCAAAGTTCAACGGCCGATTATCTAATGCACTCGGCAGTCGGAAACCAAAGTCAACCAATGTCATTTTGCGGCTTCGGTCACCTGCATACATACCTCGAATTTGTGGAACCGAGATATGGCTTTCATCAACAATGAGGAGGAAATTACCTGGAAAGTAATCGAGCAAGGTCCAAGGAGGCTCACCCTCCTGTCGCTGATCAAGGTGGCGGCTGTAATTTTCAATCCCAGATGTAACGCCGATTTCTTTGAGCATCTCTAGGTCATACATCGTACGCTGCTCGATGCGTTGTGCTTCAAGAAGCATGTTGTTCTGCTTAAAGTTGGCAAGCTGATCAGTCAGTTCTGTTTCGATATCATTAATGGCTTTGGCAAGCTTATCTTGGTCCGTGATGAATTCACGGCCTGGGAAGATTTTGATTTCGGTGTGTTCAGTGAGTAGCTCACCTGTCAATGGGTCAAATTCAGTGATGCGCTCAACCTCATCTCCCCAAAACTCAACAGAGTAAGCGGATTCAGCATAGGCAGGGAAAATTTGGAGCGTATCTCCACGCACGCGAAACGTTCCCAACCGTAAATCGAGATCGTTTCGATCATATTGAATATCAACGAGACGTCTGAGCAAATTATCCCGTCGATACTGTTTACCGCGTTC
>JANQSK010000817.1 GCA_028284105.1 Anaerolineae bacterium | reverse complement strand
GCTACTGGTTATCGCAGGTAAAACCGAAACATCAGCAGGAAAATCACATTCATGACTAACAGCAACGAGCGAATCACCAAGACCCAATGAACAAACAATTTCCGTCGCACTCGGAAGCAAAGTAACAATTTTCATGAAAGGAATTATAGGGGAGTCATTTTTAATAAACGAAAAAGGACATGATGATTAGTCTAACGCGTGCGTAACCCGTTTGCGAGAGAACGAAAAACCTGTACAGGCGAAACACTTTCAACACCCACATACAATAATGGCAAATGAGTCCGCGTCTCGCAAATCAGGTTTACGCTTTGTTAGGCTTTTTTTACTTATTGCCTTTGTTCCGTTTGGTTTAAATACGCGTACAGTTTTTCTTGGGTATCAGGTAAACCATAAGAACGTATTAATTCTCCATAATTCACAAATATACCATCTCCCATTTTCCACCCACCGTGATCGGCAATTGCTAGGAGTGCTTGTCTCTGTATCGGTGTCAGAAGTTGTGGGTTTTTATCTTTTAATGCGTATGCATCCTTTTCAGTAATCAATTGCAGAATTGCTTGGGTTATATCTATAGATTGATATGAATCTACTGCCTTCAGTGTTTGACACAGAGCAGGGATAGCAATCTCTTGGGAACCCTTGTTAGAAGCAAGAACTAAACTTACTAATCCTACGAAATTGCCCTCATTGAAAGGAACATTCTGACCTGATTCAGTCAGTGGTTCATTAGACACAAGGGAGTTTATAAGAATATCAAAAACCTCTTTTCCAGGCTGACTATAATTAATTGCTAAAGAAATAGAGGCCGATGCTTTTATAAGAATAGAATCATGACTCAAGTATTCAGACAGGATGTCTAAGTCAATCTCTGATAACGAATTGTGTGCTAAAATTCCCAATGAGATTATGGTGGTGGCAATATTTATTAATTCCAATTCGTTAGCCAACTGATGTTGTAAATTTGGACTAATGATTTTTACTTCATCTGGAAACCAAGCAAGAGCGTAGCTAGCTGCTCGACGAACATCATCATTTTTATCTGTTAAACAATTGATAAATTTCAGAATCTCTTCTTGAACTGTGTTATAACACGCAAGTTCAACACTGGGGCCAGCACCAAACTTCTTGCACATTGCCTGCTCTTTCTTTGATAAATTTGTTTCAGCTTGTACAAGATCTCGACGAAATTCATTTGAGTTTAACCCTTTAGGCAAGTAAGTTTCATCATAACCAATAGCTAGATTAACTAGAAGATATATAATTTCATGCTTGGCTTTGATTTCGTCTTTTTCAAGCAGCACGCCAAGGTATGGGATTGCATAAGGAGCAGCTTCATATCTTGTTCCCTGATGGAAAATATTTCCATATAGTTTCCAGAGAGCCTGTTCCCGAACAGTTTTGTCTGCACTCTTGAGTGCTTCGATTCGTTTTGGAACGTCAGATGCTGAACCATAAGCGTGTTTTAATTTTGACCATTTTATTGAATCTATTTTCTTAATCGTCATGTGTAGTTATCTACACCTCTTTGTAGTGAAAAATAGTCGACTGCCTAACATATATTATACTGCGCGTGCGCAGTATAATCCTTTGATTTTTTTGTTATACTGCAGGTCTTGCAGTATAACCTTTGAAATCTAAACATATTTATGCACGTTTTGCAGTATAACAAGGTAATTTTAGGTTTATCATGCATTGAGGCTGGATAAACCGCCCGAGAGTCGCAAAAACACGCAAAGCCAGTATATCAACAAAAAGGCAGTATCTCAAAAAAATGAATACCAAAAAACCCAAACTTCTCGACCAAGTTCGAGATCATGTTCGATTACGCAACTATTCTTTCCGAACTGAAAAGTCATATGTATCATGGGTTAAAAGATTTATATTATTTCATAACAAACAACACCCAAACGAAATGGGAAAAGCTGAGGTTGAAGCTTTTTTGAAGGATTTGGCTGTTAATCGAAATGTATCTGCCTCAACTCAAAATCAAGCCTTGAGTGCAATACTGTTTTTGTACAATGATGTCATAAATAAGCCGATTGGTTATATTGATGTGCTTTGGGCCAAAAAACCAAAAAAGCTGCCTGTCGTCATGACGAGAAGTGAGGTTAAATCAGTCCTATCAAATTTAAATGGGCAATATCTTCTAATTGGCCAACTGCTTTATGGCAGTGGTTTACGTTTGCTCGAATGCTTACAAATGCGGGTAAAAGATGTTGACTTTGGTCAAGGCTTACTCATTGTAAGAGATGGCAAAGGACAAAAAGATCGCTCCACCACTCTTCCGAAAGTTTTAATAGATAAGTTGAAATCGCATCTTGATCAGGTCAAACAAACCCATCACAATGATTTACAATCAGGTCATGGTCGTGCCCCATTGCCAAAAGCATTATCAAGAAAATATCCAAATGCAGAAAAAGAATGGGCTTGGCAATTCGTGTTTCCTTCAACAAAACTGTCTCAAAATCCAAGGACAACCTCAACGACCTAATATCGGTATCATCTTCATGAAAGTGCAGTACAACGAGCTGTCAAACGAGCAGCAAACGAGGCTTCCATTCCTAAAAAGGTGAGTCCCCATACCTTTCGGCACAGTTTCGCTACCCACTTATTAGAAAACGGAACCGATATTCGCACGATTCAAGAGTTGCTGGGCCACAAAAGCTTGCAAACAACGATGATTTATACACATGTTGTCAATCAAGGTGCAATGGGGGTCAGAAGCCCACTGGATAATTTATAGGCAGTAGGTGTTATCGCTGCTGCAAAAATTCGGTAGAAACCCAGCCTGCTTGACCGTCGAAAAGGATTTGTTGCCACATAAAACCATCAGCATCACTCATACCATCAAGAAGTATGACGACTGTGCCTTCATCGATGACTGCGAGGATGTTATCGGCCACGGCCGGTTCTGAACGGAGGCGGAGGCCAAAGGGATAGGTGACAACGGCCGTTTTTGGGGTCGCCGTTGGCGTGGCTGTGGCGGT
>JANQSK010000777.1 GCA_028284105.1 Anaerolineae bacterium | reverse complement strand
TTGCGAAGCACATGAACCAGATCACCTGCTCGGTTTCGATATCCGACTGTTAGTTTATCAATTTCAATAATTGGATCTTTCATTTAAACGTTCTTCTTTTTAAGTGAAACGAAGTTCCTGCTTTGAATTAAACGACGGCACTAAATTTCGTTTCCTTGAGGTTCCGAAGCTTATTTCTAACAGGGTTATCAATTTAGAAACTTCGGAACACTTAAACCTAGCTCTTCTGCGATGCTGGAAGTTTCCTCCTCTTCCCAAAACTGCCCTAAGGACAGTACCAACGCATAAAGAAAGATAAATAATTAAGATGGTGCGTTTTGTGCGCGATCTAAACCTGACGCTTTTGCGAGTGCATCTGCTGTTAGGTTAATGCCAATAATGAGTGAGCTCAACGCCACAACAGGGGAGAATGTCCACCAAGGTGCAATTGACATGACACCCCGTGAGTCCGAAATCATTAATCCCCAGTCGGGGGTAGGGGGCGCAACACCAAACCCTAAAAACGAGAGGGAACTGAATGCGAGAAGCATCCAAGACCAGCGCATAGCACCTTCCACAAGCACGATGTCCAAAATGTTAGGGAGTAATTCATATCGTAGAATGGTCATCAAAGATTCCCCTCTAGCTCGAGCTGCCAAAATAAAATCTTTCGCCACAAAGTCTAGCGTTGCATTACGGAAGATGCGGAGGGGCGAAATGCCAAAGAAAAATCCCAGTGTGTAAATTAAAATCCAGATTTCGGTTCCCACAACGCTAATGATGAGCAGTAAGAACAATAGCATTGGAATGGACTGAATGGCATCGATGATGCGCATGACGACTTCGTCAACGCGCCCGCCAACTATGCCTAGGAACATACCGGCGATAGAGCTCCAACCGATTGCAATAAGGGTTCCTAAAACGGTAACCATCAGTGAAACTCGACCACCAAAAATGGTCCGAGATAAAACATCTCTCCCGATATTGTCATTGCCTAAAGGGTACTCTGCTGATGGCCCAGCGAATTTTAAGCCTTCTGAAGAGTCAGGAACAAAAATGGGATCGTGTGGGGCGATTATTGGTGCACCTAACGCTAAAACGAGGTGAATAAGAAGGAGCACAACACCTATTTTCCCTGATGCTGTTCTTGTTACACCGATGAATAGCTCGACTGCACGACTTCGTTTTTTAGTTTGATTGGCTTGTGTTGTAATTGTTGTCATCGTAATTTGTCCTTTATTATCGTCGCAGCCTACGAGCGCATTGTGCGCAATTTAGGGTTAAGGAAAAGGGTCAGTAGGTCAGAGATGAGGTTCACTGAAACATAAACCCCAGCAAGAAGCATCGCGATGGCTAAAACAAGCGGTATATCTCGATCCGCAATAGCCTCTAACATTTCGTTTCCTAATCCAGGGAAGTTAAATACGCGTTCGATAATGACAACCCCGCCAAGTAGCCAAGCAATCGTTAATGCAATGACTGGAATAGATGGGAGCAAGGCATTGGGGAGCATATGCTTAAAGACGATTTCCCAATAAGGAACGCCTTTGAGCTTTGCCATTTGAACAAAGTCGCTGGTCATAACGTTGATGACGCTGGTACGCACCATGCGCAAAATATGGGCGGTCATCACAAAGACCAGAACAATGACAGGTAGTGTGATATTGGGTATGACGTCCATGATAGGGGCATCAGTCCGCATTATGGCGATGGCCGGGAACAGATCAAGACGTATACTGAAGATATAAATGAGGACGGTAGCGGTCACAAATTCGGGAAGGGTCATGGCTGCGATGGCTGTCGTGGATATGACGACATCGGACGGTTTGTCACGCCTGAGCCCTGTAAAGACACCGAGGAACACTGCAATAGGGATGCCCACGATGGAAGATACGGCCGTTAATATCGCCGTATTTCTCAAACGCAAGCCAACAATTTCACCAATATCTCGGTCACCTAGCATCGAAGTGCCAAAGTCACCTTGAACAAATGCCGTTACCCATTCTGCATATTTCACATAGATTGGCCGATTAATCTGCCGTTCCTCACGACAGATAGCTAACCCTTCTTCAGTCGCATCACGACCTAAATAAGCAGTACAGGCATCTCCTGGCAGCGCTTCTGTTGCTACAAAGGCAATGATACTGACGAGCACCATTGTCAAAAGCGCAAAAAATAATCTTTGCAAAATTAGTCGACCCATGAGATATCCCCGATTATGCGTTGATTTTCAAATTATTGATTGAAACGAACACAATAAAACGATTTAACAAAATGTGATTGATAGCGAACTAGGGTTGCCCCTTCAAAAAGGAACAACCCTAGTTTTTAAGCATCTGCTGGCCTATCTACATATCGATTTGAATGTGTAGAGGGCCAAGCGCATGCAATGATTGATTAACAATCTGGTGATCTTACTAATTTTTCGTACTTGATGAAGAAGGTGCTAATTGGTTCGAAGCCACCTACACAAGTGCTAACAACACGTTGTGCATTGATGTGGTAAGGAATGAATGAACCACCATCTTCCCACAAGATTTCTTGAAGTTGTTGATAGATTTCGATGCGAGCTGCTTCATCAACCGTTTGAGATGCTTCATCTAACAAGCTATCAAACTCTTCATTGTTGTAGTAGGTTTCGTTCCAAGATACACCGCTCTTGTACGCTTCTGGCAAAATTTGAGCTGCTGAACGTTCGCCCCAAGCAGTCATCGCGATAGGTACTGTCATCCATGTTTCTGACCAGTAACCATCTGAAGGCGCTTGGATGATGTTAATGCGGATACCCGCTTCAGCAGCTTGAGATTGATATGTTTCAAGGAAAGCGGTCCATTCTGCATTCAAAGCGCTGGTCCAAACATCAACGTCGATTCCATCTGGATAGCCAGCTTCTGCCAACAGTGCCATTGCACCTTCGATGTCTTGTGAACAATCGATGTCGGTGTTGCGATAGATATCACCAGTCCATACGGGATGGTCACAAGATGCGGTACCAAAACCACTCAAAGTGTTAGCAATGATTTCATCGCGGTCTGCAACCATACGCAATGCTTTACGAACGCGTGGATCGTCGTATGGAGGAGTGTCTGTACGCATAACCATACCTGACCAACCACCACTTGGGATGTTTTGGAGGATAAAGTCATTGTTGTTATCGAAGAGAGGAACTTGGTCAGCCGTAATACCTAACCAGTCAATTTGACCAGCCAACATCGCTTGTGTACGCGCTTCGTTGTCAGAGATAGCAATAACACTTACGCTACCAGCGTTTGGTGGGCCGTCCCAATATTGGTCAAATGCAACCAATTCAGTAATACCTGCAGCATCTAGACTTTCTAAGGCAAATGGGCCAGTTCCGATTCCGTCCTCTGCAATGGTATCGCCACCACCTTCACGCATAACTGCACCTTGATAGGAGGTTAATAAGAGTGGAAGGTCAACGTTTGGTGGATCTAATTTAACAACAACTTCGTAATCACCTGTGACTTCTACGTCTTGAATGATTGACCATGCAGCCAAAAGTGGAGAGTTTACAGCTGGGTCTGTGACGCGAAGGAGAGAGTAAGCAACATCGTTACCCGTCATTTCAGAGCCATCGTGGAACAATACGCCTTCACGGAGAGCGATGGTCCATTCAGATGCATCTTCATTAGGTGTCCAAGAGGTTGCCAAACTTGGGAGCAAGCTACCATCCACGTCACGTTCAACTAATGTGTTGAACATCATAACTGTGGTTTGGAAGAAGCGGTTTGGATCATGTGGATCCAATGTGGTCGCAATCCCAAATGAGTAGTCATCAGCAAAGTTCATGTGGCCACGGTTGGCTAGAACTTCTACAACAACTTCTTCGGTTTCCACAACTGTTTCCGTTACAATTTCTGTTTCGGTAACAACTCGGGTTTCAACGACTGTTTCAGTAACAACTTCTGTTTCAGTAACAACTCGGGTTACTTCGATGACCTCTGGTTCACCGGCTTGGGGTGAACAGGCAACCAAAACAGCAGCCATCATCAAAAACAGAACAAATGAAATTCTTTTTTTCATTTTCTTCTTTCTCCTTATGTATGTGGTTGATCAATCTCGGGTTTTGTCTTTCCAATCAAAGGCTCTCTCCTAGCCCATTTATTGAATAACAAACTTGAAACTTATTCTCCACGCATACTTGAGCTTGCAATCAACCTCAAGTGAACGCTCACGTAATTTATACTCTAATATCCTCTGTTGTCAAATGAGAAAGTGTGTGCAACAATCATTTTGAAACGTGAGCGTTCACGAGGGAGAAAGCGTTTTCTGATGAAAAAAGGTATAACGATTGATGATATTGCTCGGGAGGCAGGCGTTTCACGCCAAACCGTGTCCCGTGCCATCAATAACATGAACGGAATAAGCGACCTGACTCGACAACGGATCATGGCAATTGTTGATGAGCGAGGGTATCGTCCAAATCGCTTGGCGCAGGGGATGGCGTCGAAACGGTCACTAACTATCGGGTTAATCATTGCAGACGTGACTAATCCTGCCCATGCGAATGTATCACGGGGAATTCAGGATTGTGCCCAAACAAATAATTACAATGTTTTTCTTCGAAATACAGATTCCAATAAGCAAAATGAGCTTGAAGCGCTCCAATCGTTTGTCTCAGAAGGGGTGGATGGCATTGTTTTAGTTGGGCCACGCCACACGATTGAAGAAATCAAGAGCTTTGCAGATAAGACTTTACCTATTGTTGTCGTTCACCGTTATATTAAAGCACCCTATGTCGCATCGATATTGGCTGATGTTGTGGGAGCCACAAAGAAGGCTTTAGAATATCTGTTTGGTGCTGGACATCAGCACATTGGGTTGATCACCCGGATAGGCAACTTGGAAAATAGCAACCATCTCAAAGGGTATCAGCAAGCGTTTGAAGCCCGTAATTTAACCTATTCTCCAGATTGGATTGTACAATCGGAGCGCACATTATCTGGCGGATATAAGGGAACCCAACGTTTGCTCTCGTTGAATCCCGAATTAACGGCCGTAATGACTTACAATGATCTCATGGCGGTAGGGGCAATGAAGGCTTGTGCCGATATGGGAAGATGTGTGCCGGAGTCCGTTTCGGTAATGGGCTTTGACGATATTGCCCTCTCTTCATATGTGACACCTTCATTGAGCACAATCCGATTTAATGGGTATGAGGTGGGCCGTGTTGCAATGGAGCGTTTGTTAGATATGGTTGCTCGGCCAGATGTCATCTTTTCACCGACTTTGTTGGATATTGAATTAGTAATTCGTGATTCGACAAAAACAATCAAGTAGATGGGTAACTACCGCCATATTCTAGAAAAATATGGATTATCAGATGCTACTGCTTTGGGCGGGGGAATGGAAGCCAAAGTATATGCATATGGTAATAATAAAGCGCTAAAAATTTATGAGGGCACGTCAACTTTTGATGAGTTAGAAGTGCTCAGACAATTTTATGCCTTATTAGACGCCGAATTAGTCAATTATTCGTTTCCTCAAATTGATGAAGTTTTTCAAGAAGAAAATTGTGTGGTGACGATTGAACGGTTCCTGCAGGGGACACCTTTGTCCTTCGTCTTAAGCTCATTGTCACATGAACAGATGAACAGTGTGATTCAAAATTATCTAACAATGGTTTTGAATCTCTCCAAATTGGGGACACCCAAGAATTTAAGCCGCCTAAAACTCTTTGATCCACACCAACTGAGCCAAACCACTGAAGGTGATTGGCATCAATTTTTGATCCGATTTCTCAATTTCCAACTGTCTCACATTGAGTCTAATTTGAAACGGGATGTTACGCTTTTTCTAGAAAAATTTGAAATACTTTCCCAAATATTGTCCTTCCCGTATGAAGGAGCGTATCAGCTAATACATGGAGATATTTGTCCTGGAAATGTGTTGATTGACGAACAATATCACCCGACGGCTTTGTTGGATTTTGGGCTGTTGACGATGTACGGGGACCCTTATTTTGATTTGGCAACAAGCTGGGTGTTTTTTGATATGTATGATGAACTCAAGGCGAATCTTTACGGCCGTTTTCGAGATATCTTGCTTGATAGGGTTGGTCAAGATAAACAAGGCCTTTTGCATCGATATATCTTGATTTACAGCATTCTATCTGCAAACACCTACTCACGAGATTGCAGCGACGGCCATTATCATTGGTGCATCAACAATCTGAACAATGAGCTC
Organism: Anaerolineae bacterium; assembly: GCA_028284105.1. Classification (GTDB taxonomy): domain Bacteria; phylum Chloroflexota; class Anaerolineae; order Promineifilales; family Promineifilaceae; genus QQUD01. The sequence continues at coordinate 1,970 of JANQSK010000777.1, read as the reverse complement.
TATTGGCATGTCATCAGTTGAGCCTGTTCCGTTAACAACAGTGGCCGCTATTTCGGCAGAAACAAGATGAGGTGATTTCAACGCTTGCGGTTGCTTTGGCTAGCTCAAGTTGCGTTCGTACCTGTTGAGCTTCATCATCCTTCCCCAACGAATCTAAACATTCTGCATACCCATGAAGGCTCCACACGTTATTGGGATGTTGTGACGGCCGTACCAAGGTGTCGTCCAACCCTAAATCGGCTCGATAAACGGCCGTTGCTTCTTCAACATGCCCTTGCTCCAATAAGAGAGCCCCTAACGCATGGCGAGGAGGTTGCATCCAAGGCCATGGCTCCGTATAGCTAAGCCCATCATATAGGGATACCGTGCGACGAAGATGAGTAAAGGCATCATCATAGTTGGCTTTGCGATACTCTAATTCACCTGCCAGCATCGCTTCAGCAACTTTGAGAATCTCTAAGCAGCTATTGTTGAAAATGATACGCGTTTCAGGTACACGTTTAACGGCCGTTTTAAATAAAGCCTGCTGTTTTTCAGCATTTTCAATATCGCCAGACGCTGCGTAGGCTACTCCCTTACCGTAATGCCACATCGCTGTGGTGACACAGTAGAGCGCTTGGTCTTCAGGCAGCGGTTCATCAATAATCTTTTGCCATTCTCCAAAGCGAATGTAAACATGCACCTTCATGCCGCTATACCCTTCGAGGTAGTTGACCAGATATTCGTGTTCTACTTGAAGAGCTCCTTCGGGAATATTTTCGACAATTTCATCAGCTGCACGCAGGGCGGCATCATAATCTCCCATAAAAAGAGCAGAGTAAATTTGGAAATGGAGATTGTGTAGGCGATAGATGGTGTTGACGCTGAGCTTGTCATCATAAGCGAGATATTTGTAGTCAGCGACTGTGGCTTGTCGATTGGCGTTGAGTGATTTTTCATAGAGGCCACACAAAATGTAGACGTGTGATGGCATGTGAACGAGATGGCCACAGTCTGGAACAAGGTTTAGGAGCGTATCGCAGGCATCGAGCGCTTTTTCAGGTTCGTGTGACATTTCTCGGATGTGGATAAAGAAGTGAAGTAGCCCAGGATGAGGGGTGTCCCCTTTTTCCTCAATAAGTGCAAACGCTTTTTCAACGATCTCAAGCGCTTCGGCTGTGTCTGCTCCCTCTGCCGGTGTGCGCTCTTCGAGGTTCCAAAGTTGCCAAGGTGTACGGCACATCAGTGATTCAGCAGTGAGGGCACACACGTCATAATCGCCTGCATGCTTGGCATAGACGTCTCGCATGGCGTTAGCATAAGCTGTGTCCCACTCAGCAAAATCAGGATCACCTTCAAGCGCATTGACAGGAAAGCGGGCGGTTAGTGCTGTGGTGATGGCTTGCTCAACGGCCGTTCCATTTTCAGCGAGTTTTTGAGCCTTGCGTGAATAATTATAGGTGTCTGCTAAGGCTTTTGGGAGTTGCTCTTCTGCATAATCGGGCCACGGCATGTTGTAATAAGGGCCGAGCGCATAAGCAAGCCCCCAATATGCCATGGCGCAATCGGGATCGTGCTTGAGCGCCTTTTTAAAGCAGCGCATGGCTTCAATAAAATGAAATCCATAGCACCAATTGAGTCCACGATTAAACCAAAGCGCTGCATCTGGAGAACTGGTCGTGATTGAACGATGGTAGGGTCCTAAATTGAAATAGTTGTCCATTTGTGGAGTCCTTCTGGTGAGTTTACGTAATTTGGAATTTGGTAATTTGGAGGGTGATTGTAGCTGAAACCCTGATAAACTGACCAATGAAATGGTAAACATCCCAATTACCGAATTACCCAATAACCCAATTGCTAGAAGGAGACAATCATGACTTGGATTAAAACCGTCAAACCCGAAGATGCCACAGGCGAACTCAAGGAAATTTATGAGAAGACAAAGTCGCCCCACGGCACCTATGACAACGTCTATATTTCAAAAAGCCTAC
>JANQSK010000776.1 GCA_028284105.1 Anaerolineae bacterium | reverse complement strand
ATTGCAGGACGTGAACATATCGATGAAGCAATCAGCATTCTAGAACCGAAGCTTGACAAGCTCGAAGCGTCCCTTTCAGGATAAATCATGCGAATTCGTCAAGCGACAGAATCAGACATCCCTCACATTCTTGAGCTCGTCAACGAACACGTTCGCCGTGGCGATGTGTTGCCCCGGACAGCAGAATCCATTCGGGAAACATTGCCTGATTGGCTAGTTGGGATTGATGAGGATGAAGAATTAGTGGCTTGCGTTTCGCTTCTTTTTTACACTGCTGCTCTGGCAGAAGTTCGCTCACTGGCGGTTTCAGATAAGGCAAAAGGGCAAGGCTGGGGTAGCACCATCGTCAAGGCCCTCTTGACCAAGGCAAAACAGCAAGGTGTACCCACCGTGTTTGCCTTAACGAGAGCGGTTCACTTTTTTCAAAAATTAGGATTTTCCATCACGGCGAAAGAACGATTTCCACAAAAGGTTTTTAGGGACTGTTTAGCTTGCCCTTTGTTGGAAAATTGTGACGAAACGGCCGTTGTGCTTAATCTAAATCCAGTTTCTGTGGCCCACAGCATTCCTGTGCCACAACTTTCAATCAATAAAATACCTACTCAGGTTAGAGGAGAACAAAAAATGTCAAAATCAAAACGACCCAAGATCAACAAAGCCGTCTTAGCCTACTCTGGCGGGCTAGACACATCCATCATTGTCCCTTGGTTACGCAACAACTACGGCTGTGAAGTGATCTGCTTCTGTGCCAATCTCGGACAAGGTGATGAAGAGCTAGAAGGTCTCGAAGAGAAAGCGTATGCTAGTGGAGCAAGCAAAGTATATATCGAAGATTTACGGCATGAGTTTGCCAAAGATTTTCTATTCCCTATGCTTCAATCGGGAGCCATTTACGAACGCCAATATCTCTTAGGAACTTCTATCGCACGCCCATTAATTGCCAAGTGGCAAGTGGCTATTGCTGAAGCTGAAGGTGCTGAAGCTGTTGCTCATGGGGCAACGGGTAAAGGGAATGACCAAGTTCGATTTGAGCTCACCTATCAAGCGCTTAACCCAACATTAAAAGTAATCGCTCCTTGGCGTGAATGGGATATTCGGTCGCGTGAAGACGCCATTGACTACGCGAAGGAATTCAATGTCCCAGTCACCCACACCAAGAAATCAATTTATAGTCGAGATGCCAATTTATGGCACATCTCGCATGAAGGTGGCATCTTGGAAGACCCAGCCAATGAACCAGAAGAAAGCATGTTCAAATGGACAGTTTCTCCAATGGATGCGCCAGATGAGCCAGAAACGCTCAAAATTGATTTCGAAAAGGGCATTCCTGTCGCCATCAATGATGTGCAATATGCACCGGCTGCATTAATAGAAAAACTGAACGAAGTTGGCTCTAAACATGGCATTGGTCGAATTGATTTAGTTGAAAATCGACTTGTTGGGATGAAATCTCATGGTGTTTATGAAACACCTGGTGGTTCCATTTTGTATGCTTGCCATCGTGAATTGGAATCGCTCTGTTTAGATCGAGACACAAGCCATTACAAAGAGCAAATGGCGGTTCGTTATGCAGAACTTGTTTATTTCGGCAAATGGTTCCATTCTCTCCGAGATTCCATGCAAGAATTCATTACCCATACCCAAGAAACAGTGACAGGCTGGGTGCGCGTCAAATTATACAAAGGGAACATCATTGTCAGCGGTCGCCATAGCCAAAACAGTCTTTACCGCGAAGACTTTGCAACTTTCGGTGAAGAAGATGTTTATGATCAAAAAGATGCAGTTGGGTTTATCAAACTGTTTGCCTTGCAAATGAAAGTAAAAGCAATGATGGAAGTCAGGGATGGCGGAAAAACACGCTATGCAGCACCAGTCTACTCAAAATTTAAGCGAGACTAATGTTTTGACAAACTGCTTTTGCCAGACAGATGGATGCCATTTGTTTGTCGAAAGCGCAGGTTCCATCACCTATGTCTATCTGGCACTCTTTGTTAGATGGAACACTAGCGATTAGAAGTCGAAAATATTGGATTGAGTAAATATTTACCCAATCCAATATTCTTTCTTGGAGGGATACTGATGAAAATAAACAGTCAAACGGGTTCAGTCACGTCACCTAAAGGGTTCTTAGCAACGGCCGTTTCTGGAAATCTCAAATATAAAGACCGATTAGATACCACCATTGTCGTTAGCGAAAGCGACTGCTCAACAGCCGCCGTTTTCACCAAAAATCAAGTTGTGGCGGCACCTGTCATCGTTGATCGAGAAATCGTTAAAAATAACCCAAACGGTGTACGTGCCATTGTGGCCAACTCTGGCATCGCCAACGCATGCACAGGCGAGCTAGGCTTGGCCAACGCTCGGACAACGCAAATTGAAGCAGCGAAAGCAATTAATTGCGCGCCTGACCAAGTTTTGGTGTTATCGACCGGTGTTATTGGGATGCAGTTGCCCATGGAGCGCTTGAAAACGGCCGTTCATACCGCCTCAAAATCCCTCTCATCTGACAACGGTATTGATTCAGCACACGCCATCATGACCACAGACACACGCCCAAAGCATGCCTCCATCTCGATTGATATTGATGGACAAACTATTACGCTCGGCGGTATAGCAAAAGGGGCGGGTATGATTCATCCCAACATGGCCACGATGCTTGGCGTGTTGACGACGGACGCTTCTATTGCGGTGGAAGATTTGGACAGCTGTCTAAAAACGGCCGTTAATCAAAGCTTCAACTGCATTTCGGTCGATGGAGATACCAGCACCAATGACACAGTGCTTTTGCTTGCAAACGGCCGTTCTTCCGTTGAACTCACCACCCCAGAACAGTTAGCCATCTTCACAGAAGCCCTGACGACGCTCAGCACCTACCTCTCCCATGAAATTGTTAAAGACGGTGAAGGGGCTACTAAATTTGTAGAAATTAATGTGAAGAACATTGGGGACAATTCAGATGCGCATCAAATTGCAAACATCATCGCCACCTCCCCACTGGTCAAAACCGCCTTTGCGGGCAGCGATCCCAATTGGGGTCGTATTTTAGCGGCGGCCGGTCGGGCTGGGGTACAATTTGACCAAACAAA
>JANQSK010000775.1 GCA_028284105.1 Anaerolineae bacterium | reverse complement strand
ATAGGGAAACTTGGAGGCCAACATGAATGTTATCAAAGTATCTGCGCGATCTCGAACGGCCGCTGTTGCAGGCGCTATTGCTGGTGTTATGCGAGAGATTGGTCGAGCTGAGGTTCAAGCAATCGGAGCGGGGGCCGTTAATCAGGCTATAAAAGCAATCGTCATAGCCAAAGGATATTTAGCAGAAGAAGGTGTTCAAATTGTCTGCGACCCATCATTTGTAGAAGTAGACATTGATGATCAAGAACGTACGGCAATTCGAATCGTTGTTGAACCCAAAAATGCAAGCTAATGTTTTTTGCGCCATTTATGGTTGATTAAGTCAAGACCCGCTTAGGCGGGTCTTTTTTTTCCTCACTGAAACTGTCTTCTATTTTACTTTATAAAAAAAAATGTAAGGCATAATACGAAACGTCAGGGTTAAATGAAAGGTTCTTGCCGTATCATGAAGCCCTGCAAGTTAGTGTGTGCAGAATAGGGAACGGAAAAAAGCATAAATGTTCATTTCAAATTCTTGATTTCCGTTCTCCATGGAAAGTTGTATGTGGTTGTAAATGGTGTTGCAGTTTTTTGCCATTTACCATTGGAGGCTATGTGTATAAGAAAAGTATTTTAGTATTGGTTGTGTTCTTTACGGGGTTGACGGGCTTTTTATTGCTCAATCGGCAATTTTCTTCAACAGAAATTTCTCAGAAAAATTCAATACAGTCAGCACAAATGGTGGGTTCAATTCATGACGCTATTTTGGCGAGTGAATATCAAATTAGTCAGTCTGAAACGGCCGTTTATCAAGCACCCAATCGAAACAATGGGTTCCGTGCCGTGTTCTCAGATGAAGGTATTGAACTTGTGCCACGTGTTTCAGGGACAGAGCGTTGGTCATTAGGCATGGCACTTACCCAAATTGGTGATGATTCAGGGATGATTGATGTATCTGATGCATCAATCTCAGCTACAGGTTCGCAAATCAATTATGAACGCGAAAATATTGTTGAATGGTATATCAATAGTAGTCGCGGTTTGGAGCAGGGATTCACCATTCAAGAGCATCCAACGGCAAATGCTGGGGATATGCTTTATCTTGATTTAGCCGTTGAGGGAACGCTCGTTGGGCAAGCTCAAAGTGATTCCGCTATTGCTTTCCAAAATAACGCAGGCCAAACATTGATTAATTATGATCATCTGTTCGCCTTTGATGCCAATTCAAAAGCACTTCCGGCCACAATGGGACTTACAACCTTATCAGATGGGAGCCAAGTGGTTCGTTTAGCTGTCGACACGCAAGCCGCACAGTTCCCAATTGTGATTGACCCATTGGCTTCTGCAGCTGACTGGTATGCAGTTACGGCGCAAAATGACAATCTTGGATTTTCTGTTTCGACCGCTGGTGACGTGAATAATGATGGATATGATGATGTTATCGTTGGGGCGAACTGGTATGACAATGGATCCGTTGCCAACGCAGGTGCAGCATTTGTTTACTTAGGTGGGACAGATGGTTTAAGCCCAAGTGTTGCTTGGACAGGTATGGGTTCTGCTGCTAACGAAGAATACGGTTTTTCCGTAAGCGAAGCGGGTGATATCAATCGCGATGGATATGGCGACATCATTGTGGGAACGCTCGGGGCAGATGCTGCCTACGTTTATTATGGTGATGGATTAGGTATTAATAATGATTCGGTTCAAATGGTTACCGAACAAGACGGTAGTGAATTTGGTAGCGCAGTCAGTTCCGCTGGTGACGTAAATGACGATGGATTTGGTGATGTGATTATTGGTGCCCCACTCCACCTAGATGAATCTGGTTCGCAAACGGGGCGTGCATTTGTCTTTTACGGAAGTGAATCTGGCATCGGTTCGTCAGCAGACTGGGCCGCCACCACAGTAGAAGAAACCGAGCAGTTTGGATACTCCGTCAGCAATGCTGGTGATGTCAATGGGGACCAAGTGGATGACATTATCATTGGTGATATCGCTTCTGTAGAAGGTTCTGGACAAGTCTTTGTCTATCACGGTGCTGCTGGAACGGGTTTACCCGGTGGGCCACTTGCATCTGAATTTGATGCTGATTGGTCTGCAAATCATCCTAATTTCAGTTTCGATGCTGAATTTGGATACTCTGTTAGCAATGCTGGTGATGTGAACGCTGATGGAATTGGCGATGTCATCGTTGGTGCCCCACAGGAAAGTCAAGGTAATGGCGCAGCTTACGTTTATTTGGGTCCATTAGACTTCAATAATCAACAGAATGGAACACGTATAGATTTGTTTGGCTTCTCAAGTGGAGAACTCTTTGGTTATTCAGTTAGTACTGCTGGGGATGTCGATGGTGACGGTGACAGTGAGGTTATTGTCGGTTCACCCAATTACGATTCTACGCCTGCTCGTCCAAGCGCCCTCAACGGTATTGGCGGACAAGGCGCCGGCACAGCAACCATTTTTGCTGGTGAACCACAACCGTCTGAAGGATTGAGCTTTATTGCATTCATTGATAGTGATGTGAGTGATGCTAAATTAGGGACTTCGGTTGACACAGCTGGTGATGTAAATGGGGATGGATATGATGATGTGATTACTGGTGCTCCAACCTATGATGATGGGTTTATGGGCACTGGTCGTGCCTTTACTTTCCACGGTACTGGCGCAATTATGGGATTAACGGCCGTTAATGACGGACCAACCGAATTGGGTCAAGTCACCACATTAGAAGCCATTCACACCAGTCCAAACAGTGGCTTTAATAGCTACACTTGGGATTTTGGTGACAACAGCTTTGGTAGTGGACAGATTACGACGCACACCTACAATGCGCCAGGTACCTACACTGCCACAGTGACAGTCAGCAACGGTATTTCAGGAACATCACAATCGGCCGTGACGTTTGTAACTATTCAAGAAGAGTTGTATGTTGATCCGGCCAACGGTGGGTCAACCACTTTTGATGATGGTAGCGGTAACACCACACAAGTTAATGTTCCGCCAGGGGCTGTTGATCAACCTATCAAGATTGAATTTGTTCCGCTTGATCCAAGCGACTTTACTTCAAACCGTGTTGCAAATACGACACATGGTGGCAGTCAGCCTTTGCCAGCAAATAATACAAATATCTTCTTTGATCTCAATGCAGGAACGCCAGATCGAACCTTCTTGCCTATGATTTTGAATAACAGTTCTGGGCCAAACCCATCAGCAAGTGGGACAACTGTTTCGCTTCCGTTGGGTGATGGTGGTTCTTGCGACCCAGATCACTTCTGTTTTGATGAACCTGTTGTGCTCGTCTTGGGGTACAACGAATCAGACCTAAATGGGCAAGATGAAACCACACTCATTTTGGTGGTCTGGGATGAGAACATCAATGAGTGGGTCGATGCAACCTCTACTTGTGAAGTTCCAAGTGGATACACGTATGATCCTGCGAACAACACATTTAGCTTAGAGATTTGTCACATTAGCCGATTTGGTTTGGTTGGTGTGAACTAATAAATAACTAGTGAATCGTTTAGAAAAGGGTCGACCTCAGGTCGACCCTTTTTTATTTCTTTTAATCTCAATCTGTTTTGAACTGTGTAGGTAGTTACGCTGACTAGATAGCTGCCCCAAAATACAAGGAGGCTTCTAATTTAAATTAGAAGCCTCCTTGTTGTTTTAGTTATTGTACTCTAACGTTGTTAAATGACTTGGCTACTAAGCCGATTATTTAACTCTTGGTGCAGTGGGACATTCATTAAGAATGACTCTTGAGCAACTGGATTACTGATTTTTTCAGCTTTCCCTTTCAAATAGTCATTAGCTGTGGTTAATGTTTGTGTGGATTGGTCATGCTGATTTAAGGCTTCTAAGACATCGGCAACAGTTAAATAAACGCGAATGGGATATTCGATACCTTCTACGCCATTCTCATCGATCCACTTTTGAATTTGGTGAACATATTCTTCAGCTTGCTTCAAATTGTTTTGTTTTAAAGCGATGGAAGCCAAGCCTGCGAGATTATCAATCGCTAGGGATTCAAGGCGATGCTCTTGGCGAAGCGTTAAGGCCGCTTGATGGGCCTTTTGTGCTTCTTCCAATTTGTTCTGACCTTCAAGGGCAAAAGCCAGCGAGGTTAAGCTATACCCTTCGCCATGTTTATCCCCAATTTCTTGATCGATACGCAGGGCATTGCGGGAACTCAGTTCTGCTTCTGTCAAACGGTTTAAATCTTGAAGCACGAGGCTCAAATTACCACTCGACATCGATTCAACCCATTTGTTATTGAGTAATTGGGCCTGACGTAACGCCGTCGCATGATGCTCTTGAGCTTCTTCAAGATAGCCCAATGCGTGGTACATGGCACCGAGGTTGTTGACAATCGTCGCTTCAGTGGCGCGATTACCAATTATGCGCACAAGTTCCAAGGCTTTCTCACAATATGAGACTGCTTTTGCTGAGTCGCCGAGCGCATGATAGATACCTACTAAATTGTTGAGATAAGATGTTTGGTGACGCAGGTCATTGAGCTGTTGCGCAATGTCAAGCGCTGATTCGAGGGCATCTTTTGCCTCGTTAATTTCACCTGCATAGTAGTGGGCAATGCCCAAATGAGCCAAGCTGACAGCTTCCCCAGAAGGGTTGTTGCTTTCTTGTGCCATTTGCTGGCTCTTCTGAGACAGTTCTTTGGCTTCATCGAAGCGGCTGAGGCGAACCAGTGCTAGTGCCCAGGCCGTGTACCCTTTGATAACAAGGTCCGATAAATTTGATTCTTTGGCGAGTTCAACTGCTTCTTGTGCTTTGGTAACGGCCGTTGCAAAGTCACTAATGCTCTCATAATAAGAAGCATATTCAAGGGCAACCGTCGCTTGGGCTTCCAAATCTTTGAGCCGCTTAGACAAAAAGGCTAACTTATCTAAATCATCTTTTTGCTCAGCCCGATTACCCATCAAATGATACACGCGAACACGACCTAAAATGAGGTCATACTTTTGGCGAAGCTGCTTGCTAGACAAAAAGACCGTTGTCTCTTGAGAGTCTAAGAGCGTTAAAGCTCGGGTGAAATAGCTGACGGCTTCCTGATTCGCAAACTGTTCAGTTGCCTGCTGGCCAGCCAATCCTAAATAGTGGATCGCTTTGTCAATGTGCTGACCTTGTTCAAAATGATTGGCAATCAATGGCACTAAGAATGCAGTTTGATCCCCTAATTGATTTTCTAAAATAGTTGCTACTTGTTCATGAACAACGCGTCGCATTGATTTG
>JANQSK010000771.1 GCA_028284105.1 Anaerolineae bacterium | reverse complement strand
TTTCGTTTGGATACGGGTAGAGACCGTGGCGCGTATTGGGCGGGTGAAGATAAACCTCCCTATCTACGAGAACAGCGCCTAGGCTTGTGGATGCGTTGGTCGTCAAAGATTTGTTGAAATAATCAGCAATTTCATTGTCTGTATCGATGTCGCTTAATGGAAAAACAGGAAGTCTATTCGATTTGGCTTGCGTATGCTGTTGGATGAGCTCATTCGCATTATCAATGATCATGGGGGTGTATTCAACTTGCAGCATCGTTCGGATATCACCAACCTGTTTGTCGTTTAAATCGGCCGTTTCCTGACTGCATTGTACATAAACATTGCTCATGACATCAGCCTGAAAAACAAATGTTCCTACACAGTTGCGCACCTGCCCAATGTACCAATCTGTTAGAGATAGTGGAAACGAGGCTCGACTCCACTCACCGTCTCCCTCTTCCTGCCACACTTCTCCAGCGCCCAAGATCACATCCCAATACACATCATCGTCGTCTAGGCGGATGATGATACGCTCTCGACTGACAGGAATTAACTCCCCATCGTGCGTAAAGAAAGCCATCGTAATTGCCGGAAACCGATCTTCACCAGTGTAAGCTTCTCGTTCTTTGGGGAAGATCATCCGTGCCTCATCAATTGCAATCGTTCCGGAAAAGCTATGGACAGCCTCGCTGGCCCATTCCGGTTTTGCAAAATAACTCATATCAGCCAAAGGCAGGAATCTGTTTTGCTGCAAATCCTCAACTGTTAGCTGCTCACGTGTTTGACTCAATTCAGGGCCATTCCATGGAGCTGGGCCTTCCTGGTTGCAAGCAGGCAGAAGGAAAATGAGAAAAAGCACAAGTAAATATTTTTTCATCATGATTTTTATCCTTGGGTGTCTGATGTCGTAGTCGCTCTGCTTGTTGATGTGGTTGTTGGTCATGGACACATATTACGGCACAAGGCACCTTGAGACCCTACCAAGATTGGTGGTGAAAATTGGTAGTACGTTTTTGATAAGTAGGGGAAAACGGCCGTTATTCCAACAGATTCAACGCTTTCATCCTGGTAACTGCCATTGTGCGGCTGTTTCCCCCTAATCATCGATACGTTTCAATAAAGTCGATTACTGTGTTTTGCAATATTTCTCTATCTTCATGTTCAGCACCATGACGAGATTGCTCCAAGACCACCAGCTCTTTTTCTTGCTGTTCTGTACTAATTTCGTTGTAGATAAACTCCCCGACTTCAACAGGGGCAATGATGTCTTGGCGTCCATAAATAATGACGGTTGGAATTTCAATACGGTGAATGGTTTCTGCAATTGATTGATCTGTTAGGACATGCGAAATAAATTCTGTTGCCCCAGTTGTTGCTCGATTATTGGCGTAGTGTTTGAATCCATTAAATGGTGAAAAGATGGATGCCTTCACAGAAGACGATATTCGATCAAAAATCGAAAAGGAAACATCCATCACGTTGTCTACATATGCATAATGCATCCCGTAGTCCGCTACTTCAGTCAAGCTTGTTCGCTGTTGATAAAAAGTGACGGCTTCTTCCCAATATTCGACATCTTCGCCGTTGTCCATTTTGTTTTCAGCGTGAGCCAGAATTTGCTCTCTTGAGATTTCGTAAGCCATTCCCTGTTCATGATTGGCTTTGTAAATGATGTACCCATCAATCAAGTCTTGGTTGGATTGCCAATCTTCAAGCGCTGTAAGATAGGATGCACCAACTAAATGCCCCCAACTTTGACCAATCAGGAATCTCTTTTCAACATTATAACGCCTGTCTAATTCTGCAATCACAACGGCTAAATCTTCGCCAAAATCATCTCCCCGGCTATCATTTGGATCGACATCGCCTTTTGACAATCCTGAATGCCTTTGATCCCAGTAAACCACAGCATAATCCTCTTCAAGAATTTTGAATGGTGATTCTTGAGTGAAATCGCTATTGCCTGGACTGACTTCGATGATCGATTCTAGGGTGCCACTGCTGCCCGGACCCCCATGATTGTGGATGATAAAGATGCCTGATTCGATGTTGCCACGTACCCAAACTGGCATGACGGCATTTTCTCTTTCTACCCAGAAATAATCCTGCGGCCAAATAGTCACCACGATAGCAAGATATACAACCCCTAGTGACAGGATTAGTGCGGCTGGGATTTTGATAAAGAGTGGCGCGTTTTTGATAAGACGCATGACATTATTCTCCTTGTGATTTGAGCAATTGGTCTTTGGGCATTCTTGCCTATCTGCGGATTTACTGAAATAAGCGTTAATCCCAAATTGCTAATTTTCTTGTATTCATTTAGCAAATTGGCCGGTTGCCTGCCGTAAGGTCAGGTAACCGGCTTTGATCGGGCTCCGCCCTCTGTGCTGCGGATCCAGTGAATCTAATAGCCGTGATTATTGTTGCTGCGCAACGATTTGTTCCACTTTGATCAGGATTAAATTCATGTCACGGATCTTGCACAAGATCGTAAAAAGTCTGGTTTGATCGGGAATGGTGCCCGTGAGCGTGGTTGTCCCGGCTGGGTCATGGGTGATGACTAGATCATCAAACCACTCTGACCAAGAGGCGTCCAGATAAGTAGCGATCGTGATGGTGTATGTCATGCACACACTCCTTATGCCGCTTTGCGTCGGCCCCATCGTTTGCTCAGTGCCCGGCCGCCCCAGAACAAGAGGACAAGAAGAACGAGCGGCGAGAAGATGAGGAGCTTCGCCAAGCGAGGGAAGGTGAAGAAGCTGGTGTCAAAGTTCATGGGCATCGGTTCAAATAGGGTGTGATCAACGACACCTTCATCGAAGTACCCTTGCAGGAGCTTGGTGGCCGCTTCAGGTTGCTGGGTCCAGTAATCCTCGGTATGACCCATCTCCGTTAAGATGATTTGCTGACCATTTTCGAGGGCGGGCAACAGATCATTGGTGGCATGCTCGGCCGGTGTTGAGAAATCGACGTTGCCGCTGATGAGCAGGGTATCGACGGCCGTGGGTTGAACGGTGCGATATTCGGCCGGAATCCGTTCCATGTTCCAATCTGATGCGGTCGGCCAGATGAGTTCAGCGATCGGGGCGCCCATGATGCTGTTGGGAGCATGGAGCTCGGCATAATCACGATTCGGATCAAAGTCAGCGCTAAATGCTTTGGCGAGAAATTCACCCCAGACGACCATGCCGGGAATGATGAAATCATACGCGATTGACATGAGGGCCAAGCCGCTCGGATCGCCGTTGGCGGCCGCGAGATAGGCGTCAAAAACGAGCGCTGCGCCGTTGCGATTGTACAGCATGGCGAAGGCGACCGATTTTACTTTGCCCGGATTGATGGAGAAGAAGAGCCATTTCTCGGGCATATCGGCATTGACTTGTCGAATCGTTTCGGCCAAATCAGG
>JANQSK010000763.1 GCA_028284105.1 Anaerolineae bacterium | reverse complement strand
AAAACTGCCGTTTCTAGCAGAAGTTTCAAAAATTCATTGATTTGCTTGAATTTTCCCTGTCGATCTGACCGAACTTTGCCGTCTTTGGTCATGATGCCGATGGTGTGCAAAAAGGGGTCTGGCTTGTTGTTTGGGAGTAATAAATTCTTTTGCCGATCGTGAGTTAAGGTCGTAGAAGGCGTTTTTTTGTGCTTCTTGTGGCGATGAATGATCGCTTTGCCTTTCTTGCTGATTTGGATTTGAACGTCTTGCCCGTTCATTTGCAAATGAATATTCCGAAAAGGTAAAAGAATCAACTCGTCAACTTTGGGTTGAACCTCATCAATCCCAAAATTTTTCGTTATATCTTTCTTTTGATCAAAATGGGAGATTTGTAAATGCCGCTTATTTTTGAGTAAAACGGGGCGGGCAATCACCTTCTTCCATGGAATGTCTTGACCTTTTTGGGGATTGCTAAAGGTCGCTTTAATGAAATTGGTTTCATCTAAGATTGATTGCTTTACAAGCTGACGATAATCATTCATTGGATAAATTGTCTATCACTCCATTATTTATGCAAATCGGATTACAATAGGGAATGGAAGAGAGATTGGAGCAAAACATTGAAATTAACCTCAGCATATTGCTCAACTTTATTCCATTTTCCTACGCTAAATCAAAAAAATGAAAGGATCCACTATGCCCAATGCGATTTTTGGAAATATTGAAAAACTGTTAGCCAACATGGTAGACGACACACCCCCTAAAAATGTTACATCAGGTGATCCCACAACGATGTATGGTGAGCTTTTATCTCAAGACGGACTAGATGTTGGCGTTTGGTCATGCTCAAAGGGGGCATGGGAAATTGCAAACTATTCTATCGATGAAGTGATGGTGCTTCTCTCTGGAAAAATGCGATTGACGGATTCAGAAGGCAATAGCAAAGAACTTTCCAAAGGGGATCTGTTTTTTATTCCAAAAGGATGGAGTGGAAGCTGGGAAGTAATTGAGGATATGGAAAAAGTGTATGTGATTTTGAGCTAGCATTGAGATGGTGAGTGTGAAGAATCTTTCCACTTTTCCATTCCCTTAATCCAGTTGTACTAATTTCTATTTATCAATTACAAAAAGGACTTTGCCACTTATGAACGGCGCACAAGCTTTAATAAATACCCTCGTAGAAGGGGATGTCAATGTTTGCTTTACAAATCCCGGTACCTCAGAGATGCATTTTGTTGCCGCACTCGATCAGGTTCGCGGCATGCGGGCCGTTTTAGGTCTGTTTGAGGGAGTTTGTACCGGTGCAGCAGATGGATATGCGCGCATGCTTGGAAAACCAGCTTCAACCTTACTTCATTTAGGTCCCGGTTTAGGGAATGGTTTTGCAAATTGCCACAATGCGTGGCGAGCAAGATCGCCGATGGTCAATGTCATTGGTGAACATGCGACTTATCACATTCAGCATGATGCGCCTCTCACGAGCGACATTGAAGGGATCGCGGCTCCATTTTCCGGTTGGGTGCGTACAACGATGACGCCTGATGAAGTTAGTCAGGACACTGCGGAAGCGATTTGTGCAGCAAAAACCGACCCCGGGCAAATCGCAACGCTGATTTTGCCAGGTGATTCTTCTTGGAACCCAACAAAGAACTCGCTTGCAGAACAGATAACACCTCCAGCACCGACATTTGATGAAACGGCCGTTTCTCAAGCCGCTCAACTTCTAAAATCCGGTGAACCCACACTCCTTCTCTTATCAGGGAAAGCAGTTCTTGATGAAGGATTAGAACTTGTTGGGCAAATTACGGCTAAAACAGGGTGTACTCCTATGAGTAATCGTCCCACAGCTCGACGTCAGCAGGGAGCCGGTCGAGCCATCATGAAGTCATTGGCTTACCCTGTTCCACCATCACTTAAGCAATTAGAACAATTCAAGAATATTATTCTAATCAGCACGGCTGAGCCTGTTGCCTTTTTTGCATACCCAGGCATGCCTAGCCGTTTAGCGCCTGAACATGCTCATATCCATACGATGGTGACACCGGAGCAAGATGTGGTTGGTGCGCTCCGAGCTTTGGCAGATGCTGTTGGGGTGACTGGATCCGAAAAAACGGCCGTTTACACCCATGAAAAACACACCTTGCCAACCGGGGAGTTAAATTTAGGAGCAATCTGGCAAAGTGTGACGGCCCAAATGCCTGAACACGCTATTATGGTCAATGAAGCCTTGACCTCTGGATGGGGTGCTGGCAAGTTTATGCAAAATACGGTTCCCATCGATATGCTCACAGGAACCGGTGGTGCGATTGGGCATGGATTGCCACAGGCCGTGGGTGCGGCAGTAGCCTGTCCAGATCGCCAAGTGATAGGCATGCAGGCAGATGGCTCCGCCATGTACACCATTTCTGCACTGTGGACGCAAGCACGCGAGAATTTAAATATTGTGACCGTGTTATTTAATAATCGTGCCTACAAGATTTTGCAGGGTGAGCTGGATAATGTTGGGGCAGTGCGACAAGGGAACATTGCGGATAGCATCTTGAATTTAGACAATCCTCAACTCGATTTTGTGAGCATTGCGCAAGGAATGGGTGTTGAAGCAAGCCGAGCTGAGACGGCTGACCAATTTAATGACCAATTTGCCGCAGCGCTTGCAAAAAATGGACCTCATTTGATTGAGGTTCTTGTTTAATCCCAAATAGAGAAGAGAGTAACGAGGCGAAGAATGACAAACGAATTATGTTTTAAATCAGCAACGGAGCTTGCTGGCATGGTACGGGATGGCGAGATAACGGCCGTTGAGCTTATGGAGGCTCATCTCCAACAGATTGAAGCTGTCAATCCTCAGGTCAATGCCATTGTCACCCTAGTAGCTGAGAAAGCGATGGATGGGGCAAAGGCTGCTGATGAAAAGCAAGCCAAAGGGGAAGCGTTAGGCCCTCTTCATGGTCTCCCTGTAGCCCATAAAGATTTAACAGACACAAAAGATATATTAACCACTTATGGCTCCCCCATTTTCACTGAGCATATTCCAAAAGCAGATGCGTTGATTGTTGAACGATTAAAGGGAGGCGGTGCAGTTACACTTGGCAAGACCAATACCCCAGAATTTGGAGCTGGCTCTCAAACCTTTAATTCAGTTTTTGGAACGACAGTCAACCCTTACAACACGGACTATACGTGTGGTGGAAGCAGCGGCGGTGCAGCAGTTGCTTTAGCGTGTGGCATGGTGCCGATCGCTGACGGAAGCGATATGGGTGGATCACTGCGAAACCCTGCTAATTATTGCAATGTGGTTGGTTTACGGCCGTCTCCCGGTCGCGTGCCAGTGTGGCCTAAGCTGTTGGGGTGGGGCACACTGGGTGTTGAAGGACCCATGGCTCGGAAGGTTGAGGATATCGCATTGATGCTTCAAGCGATTGCCGGACCGGATCCTCGTGAACCTATTTCAATCCAGCAACCAGGCTCGCTCTTTGCTCAATCCCTAGAACGTGATTTTAAAGGGGTCAAAGTAGCCTGGAGCCGTGATTTGGGTCATTTTCCTGTTGATGAGCGAGTAACGGCCGTTTTGGATTCTCAACAGCATGTTTTTTCTGAATTAGGATGCAGAGTCGAAGAGACGCATCCGGATTTTAGTGATGCAGATGAAACCTTTAAGGCGTGGCGAGCATACTCTTTTGAATCAGGCATGGGTGATCTTATTGAAAAACATCCTGATAAATTTAAACAATCCATCATTTGGAATGTTGACCAAGGTAAAGTTTTGACAGGTCCTCAATTAAGTAGATTAGAAACAAAACGCACTCTGCTTTATCATCGTCTACGTGAATTCATGGAAACCTATGAGTTTTTGATTTTGCCTGTCAGCCAAGTTCCCCCATTCCCCGTTACACAAGAATACATCACGGAAATTAATGGTGTTCAAATGGAAAATTATATCGATTGGATGCAGTCCTGTTACTTTATTTCTGCAACAGGGCACCCAGCTATTTCTGTCCCCTGTGGATTTACAAAAGAGGGTTTGCCGGTGGGCATTCAAATCGTGGGCCGTCATCAAAGTGAATTTGAACTATTGCAAATTGGATACGCTTTTCAAGAAGCTACAAAAATTGGTGAAATTCGACCCAATTTAGCAAAATGAACAGAAGTAAAGTTGAATTTATCAAACAAAGAGGATTAATATGCCAACCCTAACTCTTCAAGAAATTTATGATTTGAGCTTTGAAGCACTAACGCGCTGTGGAGCAAGTAATGAACAGGCTGGGCCAACGGCCGTATCTGTTCGTGACGCCGAAGCTGATGGAATTCGAAACGTGGGGTTGAAATATTTACCCATTTACCTTGGGCATCTTTTGCATGGGAAAGTGCTTGGGAAAGCTGCACCAGTCATTATTAGCCAAGAAGGGTCCTC
>JANQSK010000742.1 GCA_028284105.1 Anaerolineae bacterium | reverse complement strand
AATGGAGTTCAAAATGACACAAGAACAAAACACACCACCTCCTGATACATTGACCACACAGCTCGGTGTCTTAACACGACGCGAAGTAGAGGCGCGCATACTAGCACCCGTGATTGATGCACTTGGTGAAGAATTTGGGCGAGAAGAAGTTGTCAAAGTCGTTAGGGACACAATTATTCGAATAGCCCAAGAGCAAGGGGATGATCTTGCACAAACGATGGGTGGCAACAACTCACAATCTTTTCTTGATTCACTCCAATATTGGACAAAAGATGAAGCACTCTCAATCGATGTGCTAGAACATACCGACCAAAAACTCTCTTTTAATGTCACACGATGTCGTTATGCAGAGCTTTATAAATCTTTAGGTATTCCTGAACTGGGTGCCGTGCTTTCATGTAATCGGGATTTTGCATTAATTGATGGATTTAATAAAGCGGCCTCTTTAACACGCACTCAAACCATTATGGAAGGGGCATCCCATTGTAATTTTCGATACACCTTTCCAGATAAAGAAGAAAGCAAAGAATAAAAAAGAAGAAACTAATTTTATAAGGATTTATGATGAGCAATTGGGAAAGTTATTTAGCCGACAATCAAGATCGTTTTCTCGAAGAGTTGAAAGATTTTTTACGAATTCCAAGTATCTCGAGCTTGCCAGAACATGCCAATGATGTATTAGACGCCGGAAAATGGGTTACAAAGCGAATGGCATCAGCAGGAATCGAAAATATTGAAATTTTGCCAACAGATGGACACCCTGTTGTGTATGGGGATTGGCTCCATGCCCCTAATAAACCGACCATTTTGATCTATGGACATTTTGACGTACAGCCGGTTGATCCGCTTGACCTGTGGGATCGTCCTCCGTTTGAGCCAGAGGTGAAAGACGGCCGTATTTATGCGCGCGGGGCCACAGACGACAAAGGCAATATGCTAACACCCATTTTGGCAGTAGAGGCGTTGCTTAAAACGGAAGGTACACTTCCTGTTAATCTCAAATTCCTATTCGAAGGGCAAGAAGAAATCGGCAGTCCCGACCTACCTCCATTTATGGCAAAGGAAGCAGAACGCTTCGCTTGTGACCTCGTTGTTAGTTCAGACGGAGGTCAAATGAGCGAAGATCAGCCAGTGCTACTCGTAGGCACGAAAGGTCTCGCCGCCCTTGAAATTCATATCAAAGGGGCTAAATCCGATCTCCATTCTGGTATGTACGGGGGCACGATTCAAAACCCAATCCACGCTTTGGCAAACATCATTTCTAAATTACGGAGTGATGATGGCAAAATTTTAGTTGACGGATTTTATGATGATGTCGTTGATTTAAGTGAAAAAGATCGCGAACTG
This sequence comes from Anaerolineae bacterium, assembly GCA_028284105.1. Taxonomy (GTDB): domain Bacteria; phylum Chloroflexota; class Anaerolineae; order Promineifilales; family Promineifilaceae; genus QQUD01. Next base: position 1,140 of record JANQSK010000742.1, on the reverse strand, counting down.
ATTTCGGCCGTGCCCTACAACAAAGACGTTTTTATCAGCAAGATAGATGTTCCCGAAACATTTGGAGAGCCAGGGTACTCAACCGTTGAACGACGATTTGCACGGCCTACGCTAGAACTTAATGGTATTTGGGGTGGTTTCCAAGGTGACGGTGTAAAGACTGTATTACCATCAGAAGCACATGCAAAAATCACCTGCCGGTTGGTGGCTAACCAACATCCTGCAAAAATTCGCGATCTCCTACAAGCCTATATTGAAAATATCGCCCCTCCAGGCGTCACTGTTGATGTGATTCAGCAACAAAGCCAGGCGCTCCCATATTTAATGCAAAGCGACCATCCTGCTAATATGATTGGAGGACAGGTGTTGACTGAGCTTTATGGTGTTGAACCCTTATTTGTGCGAACGGGAGGTAGTGTTCCCATTTATGAGCTATTTGAAACCCATCTCAAGAAAAAATGCTTGACTTTTGCTTTTGGATTAGATGATGAAAATTTGCATGCGCCGAATGAATTTTTCAGGCTAAGCAGCTTTAAGAAAGCACAGAAAGGATATTGCAAGCTGATTCATGCGCTATCAAATTTAAACCCAGCAGAGGGCTCATAATAGATGAGCAGAAATTAGCTTCGACAGGCTCAGCCGGCACACGCTGTAATAATTAGTGAGAGGAAAATGTCTACTATCCCATTAACAGTTCAAGAAATTCATGATTTAGCCTATCAATGCCTGATTGCCAATGGGTGTGATGATGCCAATGCAGCCGCCGCTGCAAGAACAATCAGTACAGCTGAACGAGACGGTTCAGAGTCACACGGTCTATTTCGCCTTCCTGGTTATATTGCTTCTTTACGAAGTGGCAAAGTGAATGGAAAGGCCGCTCCAAAACCAGAAACATTAACACCCGCGGCCATTCGGCTGGACGGTGATAATGGGTTTGCACCGCTTGCAATTGAATTTGGCACCCCCTTACTTGCTGACGCAGCATCAAAATTGGGAATCGCGGTCCTTCTCATTCGAAATAGTTTTCATTTTGCTGCGCTTTGGCCTGAGGTTGAAGCTTTGGCTGCAAAAGGATTAGTAGGATTAGCCTGCACAGTCCATACACCGATGGTGGCTCCTTTTGGGGCAAAAAAGGCATTC
>JANQSK010000678.1 GCA_028284105.1 Anaerolineae bacterium | reverse complement strand
GATGGATGTGTGTGATTGATGTTCCTTTTTCGAGATAATCTTCTGAAAATGCCCGTCTGCTTGTAATAAGTATGGCGAGGGGGATATCTTCAATATTTCTTGTTAGACGTTGAAGAAATGTCAGTGAATCTTCATCAATCCATTGAGCATCTTCAAGTTGAATGATGATCGGTTGATTGTTAGCTTCGGCCTTGATTAATGTTTTTAAGGCATTGAGAGTATTTTCAAACCGAAGTTGTGGCTCCAGCTGTTCGTATAGTGAGTTTGACCAATGTAGACCCAACATGGCCCCCAAAAAGGAGCGAGTGCGTGCTATTTCTTTTTTTGTATTGATGTCTGACATTTTCTCAACAAGCTGGTTAAGAATGAAGTCAAATTGCTCTTGATTTCGTTCTTCGCTTTGAGTGGGGGATTGCCGGAATTGGTCGCGAAGCCAGTAGCGGAATGGATTTAGAGATTGGCGAATGATTTCATCTGTTTGGCAAAGAAATACCTTTGCTTGGCTGAAGATTTCATTTTGACCTAAAAAGTCATGAATAAGCCGGCTTTTACCAATGCCTGCATCCCCTGTAATGACGGCTGTTCCTGCAAAACGGCCGTTAAATATAGGCTTAATAAACGCTTCTAAAGTAGCTAGCTCATCATTTCGGCCAATTAAACTTCCTTCATAAAATGGTGTTTGGGCAATTTGTCTTTGCCCTAAAAATTGATGAACGTCTTGTGGTTCACTGAACCCTTTAAACGGTTGTTGCCCTAAATATTCATAGTTGAAAAGATGGCTTGAACGTTCAGCAATGTTGCCATCTACCCAAATTTGCCCCCAATTGGCTGAGGTCATAAATCGTGCTGCTAGATTTACACCACGACCATAACAGGTGTACTCTTCATGAAGGGGTGACCCGATAAACCCTGCGTGGGCTATCCTGTAGGTAACACCAATGCGCATGGTCAGGGTGCTTCGTTGCTGAAGCGTTTGCACAAAATTTAACACGCGCGAAATATCATTTTCAAAACTAGTCGGTGCACCCCAAAAGAAAAGTAAGTGACATCCCTTATCTCCAAAGTCAATGCGATTGAGAAGACCGCCGTATTGGTCTTGCAATGCAAAAACTGTTTTCATGAAAGTCGCTAACTCATCCGGAGGGGGAGAGCCTTTCAGATTGATGAATAGGTTAATAATTTGGCGAAATTCACCACTAATTGCTTGAGTAACGAGCTGTTTTGGAAAAAAGCGACTCATTAGCTCTGGAGATTGATTGGGTAGATTGGCTTCTTGAGGTAATGGTAAATCTGTATGGATATTTGTAACTAAATGAAAAGGCCCTCTTGCTTCGTATTTGATTTGGGCTTCAATCAGCTGGACAAAATTGTCATCACACAATATCTCTTTCCGCGAGGCATAATGCTCTGCATCACTACAGGCTTGGATGGCTTCCCCTTTAAAAAAGAATGTGGCGCGCTGTTGGTTGGTAGACTGCAAAATACCCCATTCAATCTCCCCATATGCAAGTCCAATTTTGGCTCCAATTTGGAATGACCCATATTCTGTGTGGTATTGATCATTGTGGATTAGGTGTGTTTGGATAGTCCACGCTGAGGCTAGGGTGCTTAAAGTACTTGACTCGTGCTCCGCTTTTATATCTGGAAACACGGCCGTAAATGCGTCTCCTGCAAACCCGACGATGTAACCGCCATGCCCATAAACCGATGCAACTAAAGGTTCAAAAAGGGTGCGCATGAGCTCAGCCATAATTTCTGAACCATGTTGCCCCTGCCTCATGAGGCTATCCATAATGTTGGAAAAGCCTGAAACATCCAAAAACATCGTGGCACCCCTAAAACGGCCGTTTTCCGCCCCAGCTATGAGATTTTCTAATATAAAATCAGGTGCTAATCGATGTTGCATGACGATACCAATAAATACAACGAAATGGAAGTTATGAAATCAAAAGAATCACAAAGGTTTTTGCTATCAATTGGGGAACGGAAAGGGCTTCCCAGAATCTTCGGCAATTAACGATGCGCCGTCTACCCAAAAGCATACTTTTCTATAGTTATACAGGCAATGGATAAAAACAAAAAAGATGAATTAAGTTCCTGCATATCGTTCAATTGCAACGGCAAGTGTCGATGGATTTTGCGCGGTCATTCCTTGCGCGGTAAGCTGCGCTAAGAGCATTTCTGCACGTTGCTTTGTCGCAGGAGAAGCTGCTGGATGATAGAGCACCATTTCTGTGAGATCATAGATGTCACTGGCATTCTGATCATGATCAATCTGAATTAAACCCATAATTGCCCCCATCATGTTTGGTTTAGAGTCAGCTTGAACAGCATATTTAAGGGCCGTTTGTAAGTGGTGTTTTGCTGTAGAGTGGTCCTCGTTTTGTTGCGAAATATACCCAAGTCGGGTATGGGTACTTGCGATACCAACTTGGCTATTAATTTTTTGGAAATGAGCAATGGCAGCCTTGTAATTATCTTCTGCTTCCTTGAGCTTGTTTTCTGCTTGGAATGTGTCACCCAAATAGTTCAAACAGATGGCCTGACCACGAATGTCATCTAATTGCTCTCGTATTTTTAAGCTTTCCAAATATTGGGTTTCAGCAGAGGTGAAGTCTCCAGAGGCAAAAGAAGCCCGACCTAAATTAACGAGTGAAAATCCCATGCTCCACCGATTTCCTAACTCTCGTTCAATTTCTAAACTTGCTTGCCCGTGGTGTCTTGCTTGCTCAAATTCACCGCGTGCAAATGAGATTTGACTCAAGATATTATTGCAAATTGCCACATAATATCGTTTGTTAGTGGCGTTGCTTTTCTCTAGCCCCTGTTCGGCAACCGTTTGAGCTTGGTCTAAATCACCCATAATTTGTAAAGCGGCTGCAAGATAGCTAATTGCATAAAGATCATGGTCGGATTCTGGATCTGCATTTAATGATTTAATGCTGTTTTGAAGCTGCTTAACACCTTCATTTTGTTTGCCTTGTAAAAATTCAAGCCACCCCTTTTTAGCTTGAAGCAAGGCAATGAGAACGGCCGTTTCTTCTTTGTTTGAACCATTTGAATGGCTCAATTTGATGGAGTCAATTGTGTTCTTAAAAAGCTCAGCCCCTTCGGCAAGACGGCTTTTCATATAGAAAAAGAGTGCTAAAGCATCTAATCCTTCAATGAGTTGAGAGAACAATCCTCTTTTAACACCAACTTGCCAAGCAAGTCGTATGTTTTCAATTTCCTGACTAATAACTGCAAGTGCGTTTTGTTGTCCTTCACCGATTAATTCTTGGTCATTTTGAGCCAGTAATGCAAGATAATATTGAGAATGTGCAATGGCAATGTCATCAGTTGGTGTTGAATTTTGAAGAAGGCTGGCGTTCCGATTGTTTTCATCCAAATTGCGGCGTTTAAAATCACAAAATTGGCGCAGAATTTCTTGGATATGGAACCGACCTTGCTTAACGCTTGTCACTGTGCGTGATAAGAGTGATTTATCGAGCAGAGAAGAAATCTCTTTAATGTGAGCTCCGGCAATTTGTTGGGCGGCTGCTCGAGCAAATCCTCCTCTAAAGATCGAAAGATTAACAATGATCTCTTGTTCAGCAGGCGTTAGAAGATGCCAAGAGCTTTCAAAGACAGCTCGGATACTTTGATGCCTCTCAGGTAGATGATGCATCGATGACGTAAGCGCGTCTTGATTCGTCTGAATTTCTTTAATGATTTCATTGCCAGACATGATCGTGATTAGGGGTGCCGCCAACTCTAAAGCGAGTGGCATTCCATAAACAAGCTGGCAAATTCTTACTACATCTTCAGGCGTGCAGTTGGAATTATCTTGAAGGGTAAAAGATGCATCGTTCTGTTTTGCTCTTGCTACAAATAGTTTGATAGCATCATAAGTTTGAATCGTTTCTAAATCATCATTTTTGGAAGGAAAGGGTAACCCATTTATGGGATGGACCCATTCCATCATCAACTTTAAACGCTCTCTTGAGGTTGTGATTATTTTTACATTTTTGGTGTCTTGAATGAGTTTGTTGATTAAGGTGCGAACAATATCAATAACGTGCTCAAGATTATCAAGGATGAGTAAAATGGACCGTTCTTTAAGATATGAAATTAGCTGTTGTTCTGTTGAGCTTGTGCTATCAAATGAAAAGCCGATACTTTCAGCAACGGCCGTTAATATGGCACTATAAACGGCCGTGTCAGTTTCCTTTCCGCTAATGCTGGCCAACGGCACAAAGAACGTGCCGTGCATAAACTGCCCAAAGTTCGTTTGAACCGTATGCCATCCTACTTCCGTTGCCAATCGCGTTTTGCCAATGCCACCATGACCAACAAGCGTAATTAAACGTGTCTCAGGGTTGATCAGTTGTTCATAGATG
>JANQSK010000209.1 GCA_028284105.1 Anaerolineae bacterium | reverse complement strand
GTTAGACTTATCAATTCTGGATTAGAAGAAATTTTTCTAAATGAAGAGAAAATTGGCAATGTGGATGTTCTTCGGCGTCGTTATGCTTACTATCAATCGGAGATTCTAGTTGAGGAAATCTATATTGCTAGAGAAAAAGATATGGTGATATTGAGGTTAAGAGTTGACGAAGAATATTTTGATTATTCTTTAAAAATATTTAATAGAATGGTTAATAGCTTTGAGCCATTGGAGTGATATCTCAACTGATATATAGTTATTTTTAATTTGGTAATAATAATATGGGGTAGTTTGTTTACCAATCACTATCCACTACTTGCTAGCCACCATTCAGACGGAACGCTTTTACGGCGATGTGCAAATTAAGACGGTGCATGGGGTTGCGGAGATTGATTTGATTGAGGGTTTTGATGCGCTCGAGCCGATGGAGCAGGGTATTGCGGTGAATGTAGAGGGATTCGGCCGTGTCAACTAAAGAGCCACCATGATCAAGATAGGCTTCAAGGGTTTTAACCAGCTCTGTATTCCGAGCTTCATCATAGGCAGATAGTTCTCGGATTTTTCCAAGGAATTTATTGCCGTCTTGTTGATTGGCGGGCAGATGATAGAGCCAATGGTGTAGCCCCAAATCGCTGAAGAGCAGGTACTCATTTTGCTTTTTGAGGGCAAGACCAATTTGTAACGCTTCTTGGGCCTGTTGATAACTTTCACGAAGGCTATCTGGATCGGTGTTGAGATTGGCCGGTTGCCCAATGCCAATCAAAATAGGGCAAGCGGGATGACTGAGATCGTTTATCAACCCTTCTGCGATCTGTTTGCCGCCACTTTCGTCATTGCTATCGAGAATCAGAACAATTCTTTTATCTCTAGAAATGAGCATGGGGCGTGCTTTGATATTAAGAAGCCACTGTTGAACGCTGCTGTAGAGCGAACGGCCGTTTCCGCCAGCTTTGGGCATCCCCTGAATCAAAAGCATTTGGTGCGTCCGATCCTTTTTAAACCCAAGCCGATGGGCCTGCTCTGAAAAATGGATCGATTGGATATTGCCATTGAGAAGCTCTTCTAAGAAATCACCACGAAGCGATTCCGTCGCTTCTTGAACGGCCATATTTTTAAAAAGGAGTAAGGCGGCGACGGTAGCTGCTTGCTCAGTTGCTAATTCATCAAACTCCGTAAATGGCCGATCCCCTGAAATGATCCACATATAGCCATAAATCTCGCGGTCCACAATGATTGGGGCCACAACCCGCTCAAAATCCAAGCCGATCTCTGGCATCGATTCGAGGTGAATAGGCCCCATTTTGTGAAGCAAGCGATTATAAATGCCTGAGTCGATGAGCCCTTGGGCCATATCTGGGGGTGTACGGCCGTTTGCAAGCGTCTTTTTTCTGGAATCATCAATGGGGCCGACTTGATGGGAAGCAACTACTCGAAAAGAAGCATCTTCAATTGAAATTGAACGCTGAATTGAGCTGCCTAACATTTCGGCGAGTTCTTGGAGGGTGCCCCCTTTGAGGACAATTTCTGTGAGTTGGCCCTGGATATTGTTGGAGCGTTTGAGAAGCCGCACCTGTCGCTTTGTAATGCGATCAATTATCTCTTTGGAGACATTGACAAACATCACTTCTTTTGGGGCGGTAATAATAGGGAAGTTGTGTTTTTCAGCTTCCTTGAGGATGAGGTCAGGAACGGCCGTAAAGGCAGCCCCTAAGGACCACACCAGACCAGAAAACCCTTCGTCCGTTAACTTTTGAATGAGATCCGCTTGTGCTTGATCATCATTTTGAAGACCAATACCGGTGGTTAGGAGCAAGATGCCTTGTCGCTCGTATTCGAAATGCGCATTGGGAATATCAACGATATGAACCCATTCAATCAAATTATCCAAACCCGCCTCACCAGCGACGATTTCGCAGGTAGACATGATGGGTAAATTGAGTGCTTCTCGAACTGATAACATAAGAAATCCTAACCAATAAAGTCAATGATGTTCGTTTGACTTAGAGACTTTATTTTCAGGAAGCTTACCCTATTCTGATTGTTCAACCAAGCGGGAAAGTTGTTCTAGATCGCGCTGTAACGCCTCGATTTCTTCCCCATATGTAGCCCAATCCCCTTCCCGTTGCGCAGCCTCGGCTGCTTCAAAATGAGCATTGGCAGATTGAATCAGATCTTCAACGGTGACATCACCATCAATGACAATCGGTTCTTCTTCTGGTTCTTCGGTCGTATCCTCAGGAACAACGGCCGTATCACCCACATCCGTTTCAGGCGTTTCGACCACAATAGCACTATCCTCAAACAGAGCGGCTAGCGCTTCTTCTAAGGTTTCTTCCATTGCAATACGGTTACTTGTTGCAACAACAATACGCTGAAGTTCAGGCACCGCATTTTCACCGGTTGATTGAAGATAGATCGGTTCAACATACAGGAAGTTGTTGTTAAGCGGGATGGCAATCAAATTACCACGGATGATGCTCGACCCACTTTGATCCCATAATGAGAACTGTTGGGAGATGCTCGGCTCTTGCGAGATTCGAGCTTCAATCAAACTTGGACCATCGACAAACTCTTGGCGAGGGAGTTCATAAGCAATTAAGCCCCCGTAGTTGTCCCCATCATTCCGTGCAGCCATCCACGCAACCATGTTTTCGCGACCCTCTGGTACAAAAGGAAGAATGAGCAAATATTCTGCTTCTTCTTCACCTGGAAGTTTCAAAATGACATAGTAAGGTTCGATGGGCTGTGAATTGTCTGAGTCATCAAAGGTTTCGTTTGGAATTCGCCAAACATCTTCACCATTATAGAAAACGCGTTCGTTTGTGATGTGATATTTGAGATATTGTTTCGCCTGAACGTCAAACATATTTTCTGGGTAGCGGATGTGTGCAATCAACTCTTCTGGCATGGCAGAAAAGGGTTGGAAAAGGTTTGGAAATGCCCGAGCGTAGGTGCGGATAATTGGGTCAGATTGATCCATGATGTAGTAGTTAACTTCACCGTTATACGCATCAACCGTTACCTTGACAGAATTGCGAATGTAATTGATTCGCGCTCGGTTATCGAAGACGGCTGGTTCAGAGTAGGGGAAGCGATTGCTTGTGGTATAAGCGTCTTGTATCCATATTAAACGGCCGTTTGAAATGACGATATAAGGATCACTATCCAGCTCTAAGTAAGGCGTGATTTGAGAGATTCGGTTTTGGATGTTGCGATGGAACTGGATGCGCGTTTGCTGATTGATTTCGCTGTTGAGCATGACATTGATTTCACCCAATCGTAATGCGAAAGCCAAACGCTTAATTTGATTGTCCAGTAGTACACCACCATCACCTGCATAACGACTGTACACTGGCTCTTGACCTTGTGGATAGCTAAATTCATCTCGGGCACTGCCCACAAAGACAGCATCATCTGTCAGTTCGCCATAATAAATTTCTGGTCGATCGATGGGAAGGTCAATTGTGCTTTGAGGAGGTAGTCCTTCAATATAAAACTCAGGTTGACCGATTTCTGAAATTTGATCAACCGGATTCATCACAATGCCATAGCCGTGTGTAAATTCAAGATTTCGGTTGACCCAAGAGTCATTGGTCAAATTGTCTTTGTTTAACTCACGAACCGACAGCATCACCTGTTCGGTTTGGTCATTGATGGTGTAGCGATCGATATCGACATCATTAAATTGATAAATAGGACGTAGCGTCTGGAGTTTTTCATAGGTGGTTTGAAGAGGGCGGTAATCCCAAAGACGGACATTTGCAAGCACGTCTTGATTAGATTCGAAATCTTCATTGGTGAGATCTGAAATCTGATCAAAATCACGCACTTCAACATCATTTAACCCAAAAGCTAGCCTTGTAAATTCGATGTTGTGCGCGATGTAGGGCGTTTCTTGCTCGATTTCATTCGGATCAACGGAGTAGCGTTGCACCAAACCAGGCAAAATTCCACCACCAATCAACGTGACTAAAATCCAAATCCCACCGCCAACAGCAATGGGGCGTAAATCAAAACGGAAGATGTTGTAGAAAACTGCCAGAGCAATGAGGGCCATGGCAATCATTTGTCCAATTAAAGCTAGACGGGACACGTTTAAATCGGTAAAGCTAGCGCCAAATACGACACCGCGATCGGAGTAAAGCAAATTGTAGAGACTAAAGATGTAGCCCACTGCCCAAAGGAGAAAGAGAAATGTGGCTAGAAGGGCGATATGGCGTCGAAGCCCAACGGATTGTTGGGGTTGCCACTGCCCTCGTTGAATATCAATGATGTTATTGAGGGCATAAATTGCAAAACTACCCAGAATCGTCAGGACTAGGAGTGAGATAAACCACTGTTGGAGCTGTTCGAAAAGCGGGAGTTCAAATAGATAAAAGCTGATGTCTTGATTGAAAATCGGATCGGTTTCACCAAATGGGAAGCGATAGATATACCGCATGATGATTTCCCAATTACCACCGATTGTGCTTGCAAAACCAACGCTCAAAAAGAGAGCTAATCCTGTAATGAGCCAACCCACGACGCGCACCTGTAGGAATTTAGGGTTGAATGGGGGTGTTTCCTTGATGGCACGCCGCCTTGCAAGATGCCAATTCAGTAACAAAAAGAGGGCTGCCACGACAAAGGCGATAAGGAAGCTAAAGAAACGGAAGCTCCATTGTCTTAGCCAAACTTGTTGGTAATCAATTTCGCTAAACCAAAGCCAATCAGTGAAGGTAAAAATACCCCAGTTAAAGCTGAGGAATAAAAAGACGATAATACCTATAATGATGGCAGTTCGGTTGGGACGCTGTGGGCCTTGGTTGGGAAACGGCCGTCTTTCGCCGTTACCATCATCACCACCTTCACCACCGCTGCCCCAGCCAGCTTCTTCCATGGCTCTGCGGAAAACTTCGGGAATGTCAAAACTATCTCGACTCATGCTTTTCTCCTAATAGATGCCCCTATTATCCCATACATTAACAAAATCATGGAATTTTTTTGGTAAACGGAAAGAAATTGCTTGAAAAGGAGTAGGTAATAAGCTTTCCGTTTCCTTGTGGTTCGGAAACTCATTTAGCACAATTATTCAAAATCCTTTTTTCCGAACACATAATCTGTTATTTTTGGCATACTTTGTTGGCTCATTTTAGTATCAATCCAGGGAGGCTTTTTTGTCCATTTACCCACGAAGCCTTCTAAACCAAGCCACAATTTTTAGCACCCAAAACGGCCGTTTTATTTCTTGCCACGATTGACGCACTTCATCGGTTTCGGGCTCGGTTTGAGGGGCATATTGATGGGTCACAAATTGAGACACAATCTTTTGAATCGGTGAGAAAAGATGTGTCGTGAATCGCATGATCCATGCTCGGTTTGAAAACT
>JANQSK010000673.1 GCA_028284105.1 Anaerolineae bacterium | reverse complement strand
ATAGGGGGATTACTCAAAAAGCGGGGGATGCCTAAGCTATTTTGAGACCAAGTGTGCAGCATAAAGGGATGGAGAATAATAAAATCGCCAACTTCCCCGGTGATTTCTTCGAATTGCTCACATTGTTGAATGAGCGTGTTAAAGGGTAAATCTGCTGGTTCAACACCCTCTGGATGATCAGCTAAAAAGCGCGCCATGTGCCGAACGGAATCAGGCGCAATAAAGGTGCCTCCTCCTTTGGGTGCCACATCAGACCAATAAACGATGGTGAGTAAGGCTTGTTCTCGACTGTCTAAGAAATGACGAAAGTAGCTGCCATCTTTGTGCCACGTACCGCGATCGGGAGAAGGTGGGCGCCAAGGTTCATCAGCTCCATGACGGAGATTGAGCACGAAGGCGTCTGACCATTCAAAGGTGTTGATCGTTGTAAAGTGCTGGGATTCAATCTCCATCACGGTTGTTTCTAACCGATCTTCGCCGCCAACTACATCACAGATGGCGTCCCAAGCCTTCATGGATATCTCATTGACTGGCAAAATGTTATGCCGATCCATCCAGATTAAATCTTTTTCCCAAGTCGTGGCATCATTTCGGTTATATCCAAGGCGGTCAAATGCTTGATTTGTCCATTGGTTGGCAAGCTCGGGGGCAACGCACCCCTTGATGACCATATAGCCTTTATCAAGAAATTGTTGAGCTTGTTCATTGGTGCTCGCTTTAAAAGGACTCTTATTCATTCTCAAATTCTCCAACTAGCTGTTGCCGATTAATGTCTCTTTGAGGAATTATATCAACCCGATTTCAGCAAGCAGAATGATGCTTTGGGGGATTTATTTGTAAAAACGGCCGTTATGCTAAAATCGGTGCCGTTCGACTCAACCCACACAACTAATGGAGTGATCATTGCCTGCCCTCGGATTATTAGCCATTTTTCGATTTATGTTCCATATCGTGTCGCTCCTGTGGCGAAAAGAAGCGGTAAGAGGTTTGTTCATGGTGACGTTGCTTACCGTTTTTTCAGGGACATGGTTCTATTATCGGTTTGAGCCTTCGATTACGACCTGGGTCGATGCCTATTACTTCACTGTCATCACCTTAACGACCATTGGGTATGGGGATATGAGCCCCACAATTCCCCTAACGAAGCTGTTTACGACGGTGTATGTCTTTGTGGGATTGGGCATTATTGCTGGCCTAATCGGCCTCGTCGGTGAAACAGTGATTGAAGACGCCAATCGAAGAGCCAAAGAAAGAGAGAAGAAATGAATTTAACCAATCAAGTGACCCCAACCAAAGAGCAGTTCGTCAAATTGATGAAAGAATACCCGCCTGAGGAGCCGGTTGTGATGATTAATCTTCTTAAATTCAAAGCAAAATCTGATACAGGCGATGAAACAGGGGAAGAGGCGTATGCAAGATACGGCCGTAATGTAGCGCCACTTTTAAAAGCAGCGGGTGGACGAGTGTTATGGTCAGGGAAAGTCAATATGACAGTCATCGGGGATGAAGAAGATCACCCTGATATGGTATTAATCGTTGAATACCCATCCGTTGCCAAATTTGCAGAAATGTCTACTTCCGAAGCGTACCGCAACATTGCTCATGATCGCGAACTGTCGCTGACGTATGGAGGATTGTTAGCTTCGAATACGGCCGTTTTAGGTGCGATATAACAAATAAAGTGCAGGGATTAGGAGAAACCTATGTCATCAACTTACACACTTGTTGTCAAAGAAGATTGCCCAACGTGTACCATGTTGGTGCCCGTTTATGAACAGCTACTTGAACAAAAATTAACGCTATCCATTTATACCCAAGATAATCCAGCCTTTCCATTACCTGCTGCCATTGACGACACCTCTTTAGAGCAATCGTTTCACCTTAACATCGAAACGGTTCCGACTTTAATTCGGTATGAGGATGGTGTGGAAAACGGCCGTACTGTGGGATGGCACCGTGAAAATTGGGAGTCTCTATCAGGGATTGATGGACTTGGGGATGGCTTACCACCCATGAAGCCCGGCTGCGGTGCTCTTAACGTGATGCCCGGCACAGCGGAACGACTCCAAGTGCGCTTCGGGGATAGCGGGATGAAGGCCCGAGAAATTGAAGTGGATCCGTTAAGTGATCCAGTTGAAGTTGCTTTTGAACGAGGCTGGACAGATGGCTTGCCTGTTGTGACGCCTACCCCTGAGCGCGTGTGGCGTATGCTCCAAGGCACAACTAGAAAGCCAGATGAAGTGGTTGGCATTATTCCTCCTGATCTGACCGAATGTACGGTTGAAAAGGTGGCCATTAACGCCGTCATGGCTGGCTGTAAACCGGAATATCTACCCGTTGTGTTAACGGCCGTTGAAGCGGCCTGTATTGATGAATTTAATATGCACGGGCTCTTAGCAACAACCTATTTTTCAAGCCCAATTGTGGTCGTGAATGGCCCGATTGCTGAAAAAATTGGG
>JANQSK010000672.1 GCA_028284105.1 Anaerolineae bacterium | reverse complement strand
AGTAGCTTTCAGATGGGGGGCGGATGTCGTTCTTCAGCTGGGGCAATTTTAATCACGCCACTCATTATTTTGATTTTGTCGATTCCGGCAGCTGCTCCTCTTGCTGTGGCCGCCTTTTTCAATCGACCCTGGATTGCACTCCCTGGTCTCATCTTCTCATTTGGGTATGCGCTCATTCTCTTTTGGTATGCAACCAAAACAGCCGGAACACTCCTAGTTGAACGTGAGCCAGAGGTATTAGAGGCGCTGCGCCAAAATGATAATTAACGTATTTGGGTTTGTGCGTTTCGGGGAATAAAAAGGTTGTGCCCGACTGAAGCATTTAGCAACAGGAGCACAACCTGATAGCAAAAGTTAGCTTAGTTCATCAACCAATTCAACCATTGTTCGCAGAGATTCAACATTAAAGACGGTTAGATTCATTGTTGTGATTGAAGATCCAATCCAGCGAGAGAGGCGTTCTTTGATGCGTTCTTTTGGACCGACCAAGGCAATTTCATCAATTAGTGCATCTGGCACTTTCATCATCGCTTCACCTTGCCTGCCAGAAAGATACAAATCTTGAATCTCAGTCGCTTCGGCTTCATATCCATAACGGCAAGCAAGGTCGTTGTAGAAGTTTTTACCTTTTGCGCCCATCCCACCCACATAAAGTGCAATCATGGGACGCAGCATGTTGTATGCTTCAGTCATATTGTCATGGATGACCACAGAGACAGTTGGAGCGATATCAAAATCCTTGATGCTCTTCCCATTGCCAGCTTTGGCAAAGCCAGCTTCGACATGCTCTTTGTAGATGGCATCATACTTATCTGGAGAGAAGAAAATCGGAAGCCACCCATCAGCGATTTCGGCGGTTAGTTTGACATTTTTGGGGCCAATAGAGGCGAGATAAATGGGAATATCTGGTTGGGCTTCAAGGGTGGATTTTAATGGCTTCCCTAAACCGGTAGCGTCGCCTCCTTTGTAGGGAATTTGGTACAGCTTACCATCGTAGGTGAGTCGTTCTTCACGTTTAAAAATGGTGCGCACGATGTTGACGTATTCACGGGAGCGAGTTAACGGCCGTGCATAGCTTTGCCCGTGCCATCCTTCCACAACCTGTGGTCCAGAGAGGCCGAGTCCCATCACGAAACGGCCGTTGCTGAGCTGATTCATCGTCATGGCCGTCATCGCTGCATTGGCAGGTGTACGCCCTGGCATCTGCATAATAGCCGAGCCTAACTTAATATTTTCCGTTTGCGCCCCAACCCACGCAAGAGGACTGATGCAATCAGAGCCATATGCTTCTGCTGCCCAGACCACATAAACGCCAAGCTTATCTGCTTCTTTTACAATCTCCATGGGCAGCTCAATTCGTCGCCCTGAGTAACCCATATTTAAACCTAACCGCATTGAATCCTCCGCATAATGAGTAAGAATGCATTAGGTAAATCACAAAAAGTTTTAAAAATTAGATCTGCTTCAATGATTGTGATTTACTCGGTGATTGACAGCCTTTGTAAGATATCTTTTTTCGAAAACTTTCTATCAATCACATAAGAGGCACTCTTTATTTTTCTGAATTCTAAATCAGGCTAGCAGAAATCCCAAACGCCCCAAATAGGTAAGCTTCAAGGTCGAAATTCCCTCTTGACCCACAATACACACAATGATAGAATCCCGAACGTTGCCCTCATCGTCTAGGGGACTAGGACGCAAGCCTTTCAAGCTTGAGACCGGAGTTCGAATCTCCGTGAGGGCACACGAAGCACTTCAACATTGAAGTGCTTTTTTTGTTTCTCTTCAACTCCTCCGAAATTTTATATATCTTTATTTATAGGTATTTCTGAAAATCTCGTTGAAGAAATAGGGTGATTCTGGGCTAGCTACCTAATCTAGAGCACTTTTTAAGTTTCTAATCACAAACGGCCGTTTCGCTCAGCTAGCCCCAGCAAATGGCCCCAACCGCCTTCCTCCTCACGACCTCCGTACACGTGCGCTCGAAACGCCTACAACAGCGGTGCGCCACTCCCCAAAATCCAATCCATGCTTGGCCATGCCTCCGTCGAAACAACAATGGGTTATATCGGTTGGGATGAAGACGAAGGGGAAACGGCCGTTGATTTTGTGAGATATTGAGCACAAGCTGCACAAGCTAGTGAGATTGAATTACTGTGGCCTATTACGATTATTGCGTAGAGTCATGACAGTCTAGGTTTGAGAATAGAGATGACTTATCCAATTTGTATATTAATTAATTGAGAGCTGCTAACTTAGATTGAACCTGAAGAATATTTGGGTGTTTTGAATCATCAGAGTTTTCATAAATTGCTAGGCATTTTTGATAATGAATGGTTGCTTCTTCATGTTGTGCCATCCCCACATACCAATCTCAAAGTTGCATCAAGGTTGCGGCAGTTTCTAGATGGTTGGGTCCAAACGCTTCTTCTCGAATGGTGAGGGTACGCTCAAGTAATGGCTTTGCAGACTCGAAATTTTCTTTCGCCATTAGTGCTTCTGCCAACAGACTCAAGGTATCCGTTATCGCTTGGGGATTTACATCAACATCTTCTTGCACTTTGAGCGTTTCTTCTAAAATCTCAATGGACTGCTGATACTTTCTTTGCCGTAAGTAAACTTCTCCAATCATTGATAAACTTCGGAGCGTCTCATAATGATTTTCTCCAAACGCTTTTCTTCGAATGGTTAATGCCGTTTCATGATGCTCAAGTGCTTTTTCGTATTGTCCCAATTGAGAGAGCACTTCACCGACATTGTTATATGCATCTCCAAGTAAAAAGTGATCATCTGGATAATAGGTTTGATAAATTTTAAGGACTTTTTCAAAGTAATGTTGAGAGGCTTCAAAATTGCCTAGACGCCATTCAACCACTCCTAAATTGCCCATCGGTCTTGTTGCTATCAAGGACTCACCACCGAATAAGGATTCACAGATTTTTAGCGACCTTTCGGCATATTTTTTGGCCTCTTGGGTTTTTCCTAGATATCCATAAGTGCCTGAAATGGCATTTAAAATGTCTGCAATTCTTCTCCCCAGCTTCAATTGGTACCGTCGCCCAATTTTCAATTGCGGGAGGGGCGGCTGTACGCCTCAGAGTAGGCGCAGTATGGGTAATATGCATAGCAATTGGCAAGAATCTCATATATAGATTTTGCAATTGTGTAAGGAGTGAGCGAGCAGGGGGCTCGTTTCTATCTTGACCTAAAGTGAATAACAGAAAGTTTTAAAATTAGAAGGTAGTAAAAACAGCAATTTGTCGATGATTGCCAGAGCTTACTACAACTCATTTTAGAAAACTTTCTGTTTCTTGATATGGAAACTACGCAGCTTGCAGGGGCGCTTGCTTAAGGCGATCTGAAACGGCCGTATTGAACAACCCCATCCCATCGAGCCAAAGTAGACAACCGCGAATTGCCTCTTTTGCCGAGCGTGGTTGTAGCCCGAACGTTTCATTCGTGAGCGATGTGTCAAAATAAGCGTAGCGTTCTACCTGTTCATGCACAATGGATGGCGTTATTGCGGGCTGTTCGCCTTTTGCCTTTGCCTCTGCTTCGAGCTGTTCCGCCAGCGCAAACGCTTGTTCCCGATTGAGCGGCAAATGGTCAGGTTTTATGCCGGTTAGTTC
>JANQSK010000206.1 GCA_028284105.1 Anaerolineae bacterium | reverse complement strand
CCAAATACCCGCCTAAAATGCTCAATTTGAAATACGCTGATTACAGTTTATCTCTTGTCAATGAGCCGACTTACACGCTTCAATCGGTCGATAATAATCGCACCTATGATATTGAATATGTGCTAAGTGATGACGGCTATATTGCCACACAGCATGGAGTCCGATTATTGGAAGGTGAACATATCGTCCGCTCGTGCATTCTTGCCGCATCAGGGGGTAGAACGGGTATTCATTCTCGCTCAGCTATCATTGTAAAAGATCATATTTATGTCGCTGTTGGAGATAGACTTTGTTCTCTGCAGCTTCCTTCTTTAACGTTACAGTGGCAGAAAAAAGTAGACTTTGCCACATGCTTTGGCGTCTATTACTATCCAACAGAAGATTGCCTCTTAACGCATGGGGAAATCGATATTTCACGGTTCACCAGAAATGGCAATTTGGTTTGGAATAAAAGTGGTAAAGATATTTTCAGTGAGGGTTTTGAAATAAAGGACGATCATATTGAAGCGGTTGACTTCAATCATGAAACCTACCAAATTCGAATCAGCGATGGTCACATGCAGTTGGTTCCTCAATGAAAAGAGTCGTGAAATGGGAATAAAACGATGACACGTGTTGACCGATTAATGGCTTATTTGGTCATGTTTCAAAGCCGCGATCTGATTCGGGCACAGGATTTGGCTGAGCGTTTTGAGATTTCAGAGCGCACCGTCTATCGAGATATCGACGCCCTCTGTCAAGTTGGTGTGCCCCTTTATGGTGTTGCTGGTGAGGGATATCGCTTAATGGATGGGTATTACTTGCCACCCGTTACGTTTTCGCCTGAAGAAGCACGCGCTTTGGCATTAGCACTGTCCATGTTTATGGGATTTTCGGTCGACGGCGTAACCAGCAAATCGGCTGAAAGTGCACGAGACAAAATCCAATCGATATTGCCCAATCGTCAAAAACAAGAGATTGAGGCATTAACGGCCGTACTTCATTTTTATGCCCTTCCTAAACCACAGATTGATTTTGATGACCAGAAATTGCTCATCATTCAACAGGCAATTCACCAAAATCAGCCGCTAGACATCACTTATCACAGCCTAAAAGGAAATACCCAAACCCAGCGCGTGATCGAGCCCATCGAGTTAGCGATGATCAATCATACGTGGATACTCACCGCCTACTGCCGTCTCCGAGAAGATGTACGTAACTTCAACCTTGCCCGTATTGATCAGTATCAAACGATCGAGGAAACATTTACACCGAGAAAAGCCAATTGGTTGAGCAACAAAGAAGAGGAGTTTGATATTGTGGTGCGTTTTGACCACGAAGCGGTGCGCTGGGTGCGTGAGCGGCAGCACACCTCATTTATTCGAGAGCAAGCGCCAACCGTTGAAGGCGTTGTGATGATCTATCGTGTGCCATCATGGGGTGTGGTCGCGCCTTGGCTCTTAGGCTGGGGAGATCAAATGACCCTGCTTGCGCCACCCCGTTTGCGAAAAAGGCTCTTGCAAATGGGGCGGCGCATTGTTGAAAAGCACGCTGATTAAACCAAATACCAATCACGATTACATAACAATCTGCGTTCCCGATTCAGATGTCATTCCTGCGAAGGCAGGAATCCACGGGTGATGGATACCCGCCTTCGCAGCTCTGTTGAAAAGATAGGTAGAAGCATGACTATCCCCTGTGCCTGTCATGCCCGTGTAGACGGGCATCCAGTGGAACCCCGCCTTCGCGGGGGTGACAAGTTGAATGTTTTTGTTATCTAAAAATATGTTTTCAACAGAGCAGTTCCAGCGGATACGACAGAAATTGGTAGCAAGGCATTCCTTATCTATTAAGCGGCTGTCTGCAAAACGCGCAAAATATGATTGTCTGGCGTTCTTGAAAGAAAGGTGCGGCCAAATGGCATCTCAATCACATCGGTCAGAATCTCTACACCGTTTTCTTTCCATTCTGCATAAATAGCATCAACATCGTCTACTTCCAAAGCCGTATCAAAATTCTGATCAAGCTCCAATTCGACGCCAAATCCACCAACTAATGCAAACAGAGCGCCATCTTTAGTCACAAATTGGGAGTAGAAGCCAGGGATACTTTCCGACTCATTCAGTTCAAAGCCAAGTACATCGGTGTAGTAACGTGTTGACGCAGGGACATCGTTGCAAATTAAACCCAAAAAATTGTTTGAATATTTCATAATGATTCTCCAAAAGTGATTTTTGCTGAACGCTTCATGCGCTCATAACTTGACCTCACTGTAAAATAGGGCTCCTGACACCGTATTGTCAGGAGGGTTTTTGAAGATTCTGTACTCACCTTAGGAGGGTGTGATGAAAAAGTTTCTCGTGATTTTATTAGCCATTTTTCTTATCAGTTGCACAACCCAACCAGATCCTCCTGAAACGGATGACCAGAT
Organism: Anaerolineae bacterium; assembly: GCA_028284105.1. GTDB lineage: Bacteria > Chloroflexota > Anaerolineae > Promineifilales > Promineifilaceae > QQUD01. Next base: position 8,501 of record JANQSK010000206.1, on the reverse strand, counting down.
TGAAACGCCAACACCCACCCAACAAGCAACCGCGACGAGCACGCCAACCCCATTTCCCTGCCCAGCAGCAACGCCTGAGCCGTTATGGGTTGAGCCAGTGCAGTCACCCACGAACCTATTGACACAAACGATTGTCATCAAGGCTGGAAATAGTGAGAGGGTGGAAGTCGATACGGGTTTTGACAGCTATTCAATGAGTGGCAACTTCGATTCTTTTAATAATCCGGCAGAAGTTGAAATCACGTTGATGGCAGGTCAAACGCATCAATTGACGGTATCGAGCAGAGTCAAAGAGGTGATGCAAGGGGATTGTTCTTATGGCGGGTATACTTTAAGCACCACTTTCGATAGAAACGGCGACCCTTTAGAAATTATTCAAGAGGGTGAGTAGGATTTAGAAAACGGCCGTAATTTGAATAGGTCTTGACCTACCATAAAAATTGGCAAAAGATGATGGATAAAAACCGAGAAGAGCTCCTTGCTTATTTACAGTCTTTAAACCCGCAACTCGCATATAATCCACCAAATTTTAATTGGACAATCTACAAATTAAAAGCAGAAGACCTCGTTGCCAAACTATCCAAAATCTCAAAAGAGCCGTTTACTCTGGAAAATGGGGAGGTGTTCAGGATGCGACATTTTCGGCAGATATATCAATTCCTCATAGCTTAATAAGAGAACAGTCAATAGCTTGGCCAAGCATTCGGATCAGTCACTTCGCCAATTTAGTCGCTATCATGAATGAGCATAAGATCATTCCTTCTAAGCTTGAACTGATCATTAATACGATCAAGTCAGAAGGGTTTACATACATCCCCAATGATGTGTTTGATGGCACATTCGACACAAGAAAGCGAGCCAATGGAGATCTCTTTAACCAGCTTTTTGATTACCTCTAGAGAAAAATTTAGCAAATAGATGAATTTTCAAACATTTCAACCACACCCAGATTTAGACGCTTTGGTTAATTTTTATTGGACCTTAGAAGTGCCAGCCGAAGCAGCGTCCCAAAAACAGCAACTCATCCCTGATGGCTGTATCGAAATGGCTTTTATACTAGGTGATGATATTAAACGATATCTTTCCGAAGATGAGTTTATACTACAGCCTCGTGCGATGGTGCTTGGGCAAAGAACATATCCCTTTTATATTGAAGCAGTAGGACATGTGAATACGTTCGCCGTCACCTTTTACCCTTATGGCTTTGCAAATTTTATAGACGAACCGATTAACAACTTAGTCAATAAAGAAACACCCATCGATAGGCTGTTTGGGGAAATTCCTGCAAAAGAGCTGGAAGCAAGCATCATTAAAGCCTCTGACACTGAGCAACGCATTGAAATTATCGAAGCATTTCTTTTTGATAGATTAAATGACCAGTCAGCCATTGATCAGATTGTGAAAACAACGATTGATACCCTTTTATCCACAAAGGGAGGCGCACCAATTAAAACAATTCTCAATAATGACCACTCAAAAAGAAGACAGCTTGAGCGAAAGTTTCTCAAGCAGATCGGCATTAGCCCCAAGCAATTGGGGAAAGTGATTCGATTGCAGGCTGCTTTGAAGATGGTGCTCAATGAAGAGGCTGATAATTTGACGAACATTGCTTATGAAAATGAGTATTACGACCAAGCTCACTTTATAAAAGACTTTAAGGAGTTTACTGGCGTTAGCCCCAAAGCGTTTTTAACAGATGAGAAAATGGCGCTTTCATCACTATTTTATAAGTAACCTGAATTTGAAATCTGTCATTCTGAACGGCTCAAATGCAATTTTTGATCAAAGCAGTGCCTAATGAAGAATCTAGTCTGTCCAAAAAGGCAAGATTATTCCAAGCTGAAGTTATCTAAATAGGTGCGTGTCGCATTTTTACAATTTTCTACCTTGTTAATCACCTATGATTTAGGTGAACGGAAACTTAATTAAGATATTTATTTCAATATTTTTCCGTTCACAAAGCAAAAGCGAGGTATAAATATTATGAACAGTTTTGTTTCCATTTTTGAAATTCCAGCCACCGATATTTCACGTGCAGTCACCTTTTATCAAGCCATTTTGGGTATTCATATTGAGCAAATGGAATTCTCTGGCTTACAAATGGGCGTTTTTCCTAGTGAAGACCAATTGAGTTTTGGCGTCATCATGCAAGGTGAAGGGTCTACGCCATCACCCAATGGTGTCACACTCTATCTCAATGGGGGTGATGATCTTCAACTGATTTTAGACAAGGTTGAGGAGAACGGCGGCCAAATTATCGTCCCTAAATCACCTCATGCTGATGAAAGCGGCTTTTTTGCTCTCTTTATCGACACTGAGGGAAATAAGTTGGGATTGCATTCGCTAAATTAATCTGCTGAACGTTGGATTGTGAAGGTAACATATTAGGTAATAGAAACGGCCGTTTTCCTTAGTTTTGTGTTCAATTGGGAAACGGCCGTTTGCTGAATCAATTAGCGTCTTGAAAAAACATACCCATATACTCTAAAATCAAATAGTTGTTAGATGAATTTTACAGAATTAGGGATCAGTGCCGGTTACAAGCTATGACAGAATTTTGGTATATCGCAGTTGAGCAATTTGGTCCACACAACCAAGAACGGTGGAGCGATTATGTCAACTGGGCCAAACTTCCCCAACTAAAGGAGCTAATCTCCCTGGATCATATGCTCTGTCCATCTGCAATCGAATATTTAATAGAGGAAGATTGGCAATACAATATTCGCCAAGATTTTCATACCCATTACTTTCGCGACCTGAACTATCTCATTTCGAGAACGAAACAGTTTAATCATATAAACATTTTAGCCGTCGTATTTAAACCAGAAGCTGATGTCAAAGATGCGCTTAACGATTCAGATTTTTCCTTTTGTGGGTATGATCTTATCGAGGAAGGCAGTGGCATCAGTTCAATAAATAATTGTGGTGGGTTTGATAAGGCATTTAATAACAGTGATGTTTCTGAATTTGGACTCATTGAGAATTATGAGTTAGCCTCTAAAATTCAAGCGCGCCTCTTAGAATTCTATCCCGAAGAAATTCATGCCTATTGTGATTTATGGGCAATTTGGAAAAAGGTTCGCTAAATTTTCTCAACAAAGATAATCTATTGTCCAGCAATGGATTATTCTCTTTAAATTAGCATTGAAAGCTCAATAAAAAATCACACTAAGTTGTGATCACGCGCAAACAGAGCCGCTTGAACGCGATCGCGTAGCTCCAAACGTCCCAAAATATTCGACACGTGGTTTTTTACCGTTCCCAAACTGATAAACAATTCATTCGCAATCTCTCGATTGGTCGCACCATTGGCAAGAAGTTTGAGGACTTCAATTTCACGAGCGCTTAGATCGTAGCTGTCGATTGAGGGGGTCGTTGGGGGTGAATTGGGCGTGCTACCGAGTGCACCAACGAGTTTGCCTGCCACATTTGGGTCAAGCTGAAAAATACCTGTGTGGGCCAAGCGGATCGCTTGGGCTAGATCGGCAGCAGGGAGATCCTTGAGCAGGTAGCCAGCCGCACCCGCTTGGAGGGCTTTGACGATATATTCTTCGTCGTTGAAGGTGGTGAGCATCAGGATTTGGCAACTATTGTTTTTGCGAATGAGCTGGGTAGCTTCGATGCCGTCCATTTCAGGCATGCGAATGTCCATCAGGATGATATCTGGTTTGAGGGTGTCAGCTTTTTCGAGTGCATCTTGACCGTTCACGGCCGTTCCCACAATCTCCAACCCAGGCTGAATACTAAGCAACGAGGCAATCCCCTCACGAATAAGGCGCTGATCATCCACTATCATGACTCGAATCGGTGTTTCGCTCATGCTAACCCCCGTGCTGGAATGCGCACCGACAGCTGGGTACCTTGGGGCTGTTTTTGTTGAATGGACAGCGTGCCACCAAGCAGTTCAAGCCGCTCTTGTAATCCTGAAAGCCCAAAATGGGCTTCACGACTGTTTGATTTTTCCTCGAGCAGATCAAGATCAATGCCCGTGCCATTGTCTTCCAAAACAAGCGTCGCATCTGGGGATTGAAGGGAGACTTTGAGACTCGCTTCGGTGGCTTCGGCATGTTTTTCAATATTAGTCAGCCCTTCTTGAGCCACACGATAGAGCGCCATCAGGGTAGATTTGGCGATTTGGGTCTCATCCCCCTCGATTTGGAGCTTGGTGGGGAGCGAGCCAAAGCCATTGATCAGTTGATGAAGAGCTGGGGTGAGTTCAAACGGCCGTTCCTCTTCACGCAAAGTGCTGACCGATTCACGAACGTCTGTGAGCGCGGATTGAGCAGAGCGCTTAGCATCTTTGAGCGCTTGCTGGGCTTCGTCTGGATTGATCTCTTGGAAGGTGATCGCTTTTTCGAGCTGGATATTTACGGCCGTTAAATGATGCCCCACACTGTCATGAATATCGCGGGCGATCCGGTTTCGTTCATCTACCGTGGCGAGAGTGGCCACCTGTCGCTGTGAAAGACGCAGTTCATCCAACAATGCCTCGGTTCTTTTTTGGCTTTGTTCCTGCATCACCACCGTTCGCGCCATCAAAACGGCAAATATCATGCCCGCAAAAACTAAGATCGTATCGTCCATATTATCGCCAACGGTCCACCACGCAGGGCCAAAAGTAAGCCGATCCCACAGCACTGGTAAACAAAAACAAATGACGCCAAACAGATAACTGGCTCGTCGCCCAATATACAGATAAGCAATCACAGGTGGAAAAAGGTAGAAGAAGCGATAAAACCCACTGTTATCGCTATACCCAACTATTTCAATCAGGAGCATTCGAACCACCAAGCTTATGATTGCATAACGAAGTGGCGGTTTTTCTACAAAACGGGCTTGTTCCCACCACTCGAAACCAATTAGAGAAGCAATGCCTGTAATAAGGAGGATGTTTTTTAGCATCGTAGGCTCAAATGACGTCTCGACGCCACGATAGTAAAAGTTGATAAGGAACACAAAAATATACAGCACGGTAGCAACAATGCGAAAGGGGTGGGTTGCCGGACGACCTCTAATTTCCATAAGGCAAGCATAGCACCAGTCGAGTGGCTAAGGCAATCTGTCGCGCGACCTATTTCGGTTGGTCGATGGTCATATTGGAAATGGGTCGCGTTATGGTCGCTGGGTGGATGTGCTTTGAACGGGGAATGTTTACGATGTGGGCATGACTTTTTGGAATGCTTAATTGGATAAAAGAGAGATTGAGAGACTGAGAGATTAAATCTCCTAATCTCCCAATCAAGCATCACACCGGAGGATTTTATGACACACGTGGTTGAACCCATCACAACATTATTCGAAATTAGAAACAGAGCGGAGACCGTTGGTGAACGGCCGTTAAGCACCCTGGCATTTGACTGGCTTTATGTCTCTCTTAGCTTACTCCTCACAGTTGGGATTATGATGGATGTATGGTCACACCTCACCTTTGGCCCCGACCAATCCATCTTTAATGAATATCACCTGCTTTTTTATGGCTCAATGAGCGCGCTGCTCGTTTTGCTCAGTGGGTTGCTTTTCAACAACTGGCGGGCTGGCTATCCATTGGGAATCGCTTTGCCACAAGGGTATGGCATCGGGCTTTTGGCAACCATTTTGTTTTCAATAGCTGGGGTAATTGACCTCACCGGTCACGCCCTGTTTGGTTTTGAATCTGATGTTGAAGCGTTAACCAGTCCAACACATCTTCTCTTATTTATCACCTGGTTTTTAATTTTGTTTGCGCCCGTTCAGGCCACTCGTGCCCGAATTGCAGCGACAGGACAGCCGGCGTCCTTTGTACAAAGTTTGCCCATGATGTTGGCGTATGGTTGTATGATGGCTTGTGTCCACATTCCCTTGATGATCTACTTTCCACTCGGCGGCACTCAACCGATGATGCTCCAAATGCATCGGCCAGATAATGATTTTTATGGCTTGGTAATGGGGATTAGCGGCACCTTTTTACAAACGGCCGTTTTGCTTGGCTTTGCCCTATGGCTGGTACGTGAATTTAAACTGCCTCGCTTCAGCTTCACCGTTGCTTTCGGCTTTTATGGCCTCTTCCTCACCCTATTACAAGATTGGCAAATGCCGTGGCTCATGTTTGGCGGCTTCGGCTTAATGCTCGACCTGCTTTACGCTTTGCTCACCCCTGACGCCACCCGCCGTATGCGATACGTCACGTTTGCTCTTTTGGGAACCATCATCCTGTGGGTCATCGGATATAGCACCTTTGCACTGGTTGAAGGAGGATTCAACACCTTTTACTACTCTGGCTACAACCTCTACGGCTCCATTGCCCAAGCCACCACGCTTGCTGTCCTGCTCGCTTACCTGATGAGTATGCCAGCGCCGCAGAAAAAGCTCGGCTAGAGGATTGAGTGTAGAGTGTAGAGGGAGGCATTTGACAAGGCTGCTTGTTACTCTGCCACTTTGCCAACTACCAAAAGCTAATAGCTGACGGCTGATAGCTGACAGCTAATTCCAGGAGACCTATCATGCGTAAAATAACCACGACCCTATTTATCCTTTTACTTCTTGCAAGTTGTGTTGGAGAACCGACCGATGTTGCTGGCAGACCGTTAACCATCTTTGGTCGGCTTAGCCAAGTTGTTCAGCTAGGTAGCACCGAAGAAACGATTGGCTACAAGATGCAATCTGATTCCCTGTTTGTGACAGCAGAAGGGGAAGTGTTGATGAATCGACCCGCTTATATCCACCTCAATGTGACGGACCAAGTCACTGGCGAACGGGTTAAAGGGTTGAACATTTCAATGGTGATGTGCCAAGCAGTTGATGAAGAAATTGATTGGTATGCCAGCTGTGACCCAACGGTGGAAGGGGGAATTTATCGGTATGAATTAACGGCCGTTGACGACGGCACGACCTACGTCGTTGATGGCTTTGAATGGGATCGATCCGGCGGCTGGTATTTTGAAACCACAATCGAAAAACCGGACAGTTCCGAACCCGAGTTGTTGACCTTCTCGAGCGAGGTTTACCCGCAGCGCCCTCCTTCATCAAACGCGTTTGAGCTGACCAATATTACATTGCCATTTATTGTGATTGCCATTTTCCTCGGCTTGCTCCGCCTGCGCGGTGGGCAATTGATGCAACCCACACCTCACAGAAAGCCTGATTATCCAACTTTACAAAAATAGCACGCGGATAAACACAGATACCACGGATAAAGAAATAGAAATCCGTGAAATCTGTGTAATCCGTGGTCTTAATGAAATTTTTTTAATACTCGAAAATAAGGAGTGCATCACCTCATGAAGAAACATTTTGTTTGGCAAACGGCCGTATTCCTCCTCACGCTCATATTACTCACCCCAACAACCATTCACGCCCACGCCGCTGATGCACCACCTGAGCTCATCAAAACATTAGCCGACCAGCAACCAAGCGGCCCCTTTGTGATGACCATTTCCCAATACGCCACGGCCGAATTTACTGAAGTCGCCGTCTTGTTACAGTCATCTAACGGTCAAATCATTCAATCGGATACCGTTACCTTAAAAGCCATCGCGCTCCAAACGGGCCAAACATTCCAAACGACGCTTATTCAACATCACGACGAACATTATTTGGCGCAGCTTCCGTTGGGTCATGGGGTATGGCAGGTAGAGATTATGGCGGAGGGAGAAAACGGCCGTGGGGCTTTAACGGTTGATGTGACGCCCTACACACCACCAAAACCCTCATCCCCTATGGTGCAGGCACTTACGATTGCTGTCCCATTTGGACTCATGTTAATGCTCATGTTTATCTTCAAACGATTCAACATCTCAGTTTTTTCCGCACCAGTCGCGCCACCGCGCCGCCCTACGACTCAAAGAGGTTAGGTCACATCCCCTCCACTAATTCTTCACTTGAGATGAAATCATGAATTAAAAATCTAGTCTAGTTTAGTTAGCTGAGTTTTGGTAAAACCTTGACACGAAAATTATTCACAGGATATGGAGGTCAAGGTGGCTCATATGATTATTGATGCTTGGGCGCAACACCCTACTTTACGACATTCACAGGATGAAATGTTTGATTCGCTTCGGCGTTGGAATCGGACGGAAACGCCAACTGAGGAGCTTCCAGTTCAAGCCACCATTCAAACGATGGATGAGGCGAACGTCAATAAAACCTTGATTTCAGCATGGGTCGCCCCACGCAATGTGATGATTTCCAATGATGAAGTAGCTGGCTTTGTGAGCCAGTATCCAGACAGACTTGTAGGGGTTGGCTCGGTGGACATCAGCAAACCGATGCAGGCCGTTGCTGAAATTAAGCGCTGCGTTAACGACCTTGGGTTTAAAGGGATTCGCGTGTTGCCTTGGCTGTGGGAACTGCCTCCAACTGATCGCTTATTCTATCCAATTTACGCCACCTGCTGCGAGTTAGGCATTCCGTTTTGTACCCAAATAGGGCATACAGGCCCGCTCATGTCTTCAGAAGTGGGCAGACCGATTTACCTCGATCGGGTTGCGCTTGATTTCCCAGAATTGGTGATTGTAGCTGGACAC
>JANQSK010000666.1 GCA_028284105.1 Anaerolineae bacterium | reverse complement strand
GGGCAGGGTGAATTTTTGACAATTGGCGGGGATACAGCCTTCTATTTTCATAGCGCATTGATTACTGATCATGAATTACATATGGTTGTCGATAAGCTTCATCGAAATCGACCTCGCCCAATACTCGCTCAATCATTTGCCGTAGAAACTGATTCCACAATCGCCTTACCCATTGAACAAGATGACTCACCTGTTCAATTTGAGATAAATAATTACAATGTTGATATCGTTCCAATTATCGAGGAACCCCCCAAAGTCATAAAACAAAAACCTGTACCAATCATTAAGCCAAATCCAATTATCAAACCCAATCCGACCCACGTGGAAACGATCTCTGTTGTGGAAGAAGAAAAGACTACCCCAGAAATTGAAATTGGATATCAATCTCAGGAGATTGAACATAAGCCTATTGTGGTGAAAAAGCCGGTTGTAAAAATGTATGATAAAGATAAGAAGGTGCATTTAGATAAGGATAATGATGAAGAGATTCCTTTTGATCTAGGCGCACCTCCCGACACGGAGTAAAGGAGCGACTGTATGGAATTTGGAATGCTATGGTTGGATGATGATGCAAAACGGCCGTTTGAGGATAAGGTTAAACGGGCTGCTGAATATTATAAAGGTAAATACGGCCGTAAACCTGACTTTTGCCTCGTCAATCAGAAAACAGTTAAAGAGGCTGTCAACTTGGGGAAAATTAGTGTTGTTCCCGATCGCTCAATTTCTCCCAATCATTTTTTGATTGGGTTACGAACTGCTTAATTAAAAAGAGGGCTTTCATAGCCCTCTTTTTTTGCCTTTGATTACCATCCACGTCTTGAAAAGCGCTGCTCTTTCCAAACATCTGCTTCGTTTGAGTAGCCATTTACTTCCCAAAAGCCAAGCTTATCATCAGCTCTAAACTCTAATCCGCGAAGCCATTTACCCCCTTTCCAGAGGTAGATTGTTTTTTCTTCGCTTCTATCAGCGAATGAACCCGTTACCCCTCTTAATGGCCACCCATGCTCAACTGTTAATGGCTTGCCATCGAAATGTGTGGCGAGGAGAAAATTGTCCCGTACTACTGCTTCAATGGGTGTATTCGTGGTGTAATTGTATTCGCAGTGCTGAACAACAAACTTTGCTTCAGGCTTCGGCTTGATAAAACCCTCATCAATTAAGGTCTTAATCGATACGCCTTCCCATTCTGTGTCAAATTTTGACCATCTGGTGACGCAGTGGATATCCATCACAATTTTTGTTCTTGGAAGTTTGTTAAACTCTTCCCAGTTCCATGACACTTCTTCTTCAACTGCACCAAATACGCGTAAATCCCAACTATTGATGTCAGTTTGTGGGGTAGGCCCATAGTGTAGCACTGGGAATTTCTGGGTTAATGATTGACCGGGTGGCAGTCGGTTTTCGTCTCGTAATTCATTTTCTTTCTGTTTTCTTTTAAATGGATTTAACATGAGGTTTTCTCCAATCGAGATGTACTTGATTCAACTTCTTATTATATGAATAAACATTACAACCGGCTTACTTAGGTGTTAGCATCGTGTTAGAATTGCCGAATGGTTGCAAGTCAATTTTACTTTTTCCGTGAGCGTAACTATTTTGCCGTTTGGTTGACTCATTTTTTTATCGATGTGCTCAATAACGGCCGTAATTTACTCATTGCAATCTTAGCAGTCGCATTAGGTTTGACCAATGCGCAAGTAGGTTTAATGTTACTTTGTTATAACATTGGCAATGCGCTTTGTCAGCCTTTGTTTGGCTATTTAGCCGACCGAATTGGGGTGCGCTGGTTGATCGTGGGCGGAATGGCCTGGATGATTTTCTTTTATTCCGTCTCTTCCATTGCTTCCGATTGGGTTGCATTAGTCACTACAACGATTGCAAGCATTGGTTCTGGGATGTTTCATCCTTCAGGTGCGAAAGTTGCCTCTCAAATCCCTGAATCTCATCGTAACCGAGCAACGGCCGTATTCTTTTTGGCTGGTCAATTGGGTTTGTTTGTAGGACCAATCATCGCTGGGTTCTTTTTGGATGGATTTGGCAGAATTGGTTTTCTCGCATTACCTATTTTTGCTTTATCCGCTTTAGTGGCAGGATGGCAGTGGATTGCCAATCAAGGCCTGCCTAGTTCGATACAGCCTAAACAATCCCAAGAAACGACTGTATCAACTGAGAATCAAGGATGGCGGCGTGGCATCTTAATGCTCATCATCATTTTTACGAGCTACTCTATCGGAAGCACTTTAATCACATTTCTGCCTAAATTGTTAACCGAGCAAAATTTTGCCCAAACGACTGTCGGCTTACTGTCTGGAAGCTATCTATTTGGCGGTGTTTTTGGTGGATTAGCCGGTGGATATTTGGGTGATCGCTTTAGTAAAAAATATGTCATTGGTTTTGCTCTCTTGCTCAGTGCATTCCCACTATTTTTCATTTTATCATTTGACGGCTGGACCCAAGGCTTTTGGCTCTTTTTGTCAGGATTTTTAACCACAATTCCCCATGCACTGCTCGTCATAATGGCACAGTCACTTTTCCCGAATAAAAAAGGGATGGCATCTGGATTAGTTTTAGGTTTTATGTTTTTTAGTGGGTCTGTAGGAAGCGCTATTTTAGGGTATACTGCGGATAACATCGGACTCGACACAATGTTAGGCAATCTTTGGATATTGGGATTGATTGCCTCAGTCACAGCCTTTTTTTTTAAAAATGATAAATTAGAATAAAAAGTAAATCATTTACGCGATTCTTTTTCAATTTAAAATTCCTACGTTTTGATGAGAAATTATCTGGAATTGTAATTGGCAATGTCTTTATATTTGCCTCTTTCCTGAAAGAATTTCTTATCTCGATATATTGATCAAAATTCATTCGAGAAAATTTATGAGCTTAGAAAACTTATTTCATGGCCCCAATTCAGGCTACATTTTAGAACTTTACGAAAAGTATCAAGCTGACCCTATGAGTGTCGATGAGCGAACCCGTGCCTATTTTGAGCATTGGACACCTCAAACAACAAATCAAAGTCAGCCATATATGAATGGAACGGCCGTTTCTCCTCAAGTGCCCTCTGTTGATTATCATAAGATCATTGGAGCTGTTAATTTGGTGAGCGCAATTCAGAACTATGGCCATTTGGCGGCCAATATTGATCCCATTGATGAATACAATCCCCCAGGAGATTACACGTTAGAACTCTCACACTATGGATTGACTGAGGCGGATTTAGCAAGCATGCCTGCAGATATTGTGGAAAGCCCTGCGACTAAAAACAGCAAGAATGCATTAGAAGTCGTCAATACCCTTCGAAATATTTACAGTTCTAACATCGGGTTTGATTTTGGACATCTCCGTGTTCCCGAAGAACGCGAATGGCTGCGCAATGTGATCGAAACGCGTGAATTTAGACCTAAGAAAGGACCGTGGGACCCCGTCTCTTTGTTACAGCGCCTTTCAGAAGTTGAAACATTTGAACTATTTCTCCATCGTATATTCCCAGGTAAGACCCGATTTTCTATTGAAGGGCTCGACATGATGGTGCCCATGCTCGATGAGATTATTCTTGGCGCGGCCCGCGAAAAAGTGTTTAACGTGTTAATTGGTATGGCACATCGAGGCCGACTCAACGTGTTGGCGCATATTTTAAGACGGCCGTATGAAGAAATCCTGACCCAGTTCAAAGATTTTGGGGAAGATGGAAAGTATGAAAACCGAAACAGTCGCGGTTGGACCGGTGATGTGAAATATCACGATGGGGCTTATCGCCCGGTTGATTTTGAACAAGACGATATTATCGATATGGTCATTAAAATGGCACCCAATCCGAGCCATCTTGAACATGTTAACCCCGTTGTGGTGGGCATGGCACGGGCGGCTGGGGCGCATGTTGATAAACCGGGACGGCCGAA
>JANQSK010000663.1 GCA_028284105.1 Anaerolineae bacterium | reverse complement strand
TTTGGTTACTGCCCCAGCTGGGTATGGTAAAACAACCTTGATTTCTGCCTGGCTAAACACAGGGCAAGGTGACAATGTTTGCTGGCTTACGCTCGATGAGTACGACAATGATTTATCCCGGTTTTTGCATTATTTTGTGGCGGCATGGCAATCCATTGATGCATCATTAGGTGAAAACAGTTTAAAATTGCTTCAAGAAGGGTGGGCTGGACCCAATCCAATCTCTGCTGAAGCCATCCTCATACCCCTTATCAATGAACTTGCTCAACAACAACAGATTTGTGTATTCGTCTTAGATGATTGGCATCTTATTGAGAATGCTCAAATTCAACACGCTATTCGCTATTGGATTGAGCATGTGCCTTCTCAGGTGCATACGATATTAACAACTCGGACATTACCTGATTTTCCGATTGCGCGCTGGCGTGTGCGTGGGCAACTCAACGAAATCGGGGCTAAAGATCTGCAATTTGATCAATCAGAAACGATGCAATTTTTCAAAGAGGGCATGAAGCTTGATTTAACAGAGCAGCAGGTTCAAATGCTCAATGAAAAAACGGAAGGGTGGATCGCCAGTTTGCAGTTAGCTGCTTTTTCATTGCAATCCTCTGAAAATCATGATGATATGGTTCGAGACTTCACAGGAAGCAATCGGTTTGTTGTGGACTATCTTGTTGATGAGGTGTTGGCACAGCAAGAGGAGCCTTATCGAGCGTTTTTGTTAGAAACGGCCGTCCTTACGCGGTTCAATTCAGACCTTTGTAACCATGTTCGTCAAAGTAATGATAGTGCTGAAATTCTCGAAGAAATGAATCGACGTAATATCTTTATTCTTGCACTCGATAACCAAAGACAATGGTATCGTTATCATGCGTTATTTGCTGATTATCTTTGTTCATTGCTTAAAACGAATGACTCCGTCAAATATAAACTGCTCAATAAGCGTGCATTTGAAAAACTGTTATTAGATGGTTTGTTTGAAGAAGCCATTGAATACGGTTTAGAAGCAGAAGTTTTTGACACCATTGCACAACTGCTGATTGAGCAATCCTATTCAAAAATATGGCAATATAATCAAGCGAAAGCTTACTCAAATTGGTGTCAAAAATTACCTGAAGACTATTTAATCAAGAATCCACAGCTTATGACATCTTATGGTTGGTCCCTGCTGTTTTCTGGCCAAAGAGCAGAACTTCAGAGCTTTTTGAGAACCCATAAAGACCATATGCTGGACAATACGACAGCGCCAGATCTAAAAAGCCAAGCCATTGCTATCGAGGCTGAGCTTTTTTTGCATCATGGGAATTCCGATGAAGTGATTGCCAAGTTGAATCAAATCGAATTCGACCAACTGGAACACCAAGTTGCTAAAGCGTTGATGTATCAAGTTCACGGATATGCTAATCGTGTGGATGGCAATGTTGAGCAAGCCATTGAGTCTTTGAATAAATCGAGACAATTGGCCCAATCGACTGACCACTTTGCGCTTTGGCTATATGCTACGGCCGATTTGATTGATTCTAGAATTATCCAAGGCCGGTTTGGCGAAGTGGATGGCCTTTTTGATGAGCTTGCTAACCAACTCCCCCCTTCAAATCAGGAACTTTATCCAGCATTACAAATGATTTCTGTCTATAACGGCCGTTTATCTTTCCTTCGAAATGAGATGGCAACAGCCATTGATCAAGTTCAAAGAGGCATTACGCTCCATGCAAAAATGCGGAGCGCCACAAAGCTATTGCGCTTTGGCGTGTTACGGATGGCTTTTATCCAACAGGCGCAAGGAAATTGGGATAAAGCAGTTTCGCTCATGGGTGAGTTAGAGCATTTCGTCAAAAGTAGCCAAAATTCCCGCTTGTTGGCGCATTATGAAGCGCAGTGGGCTTTGCTTCATTTGATGCAGGGTCATTTAGATGTTGCTGCATCATGGGCGGCTAACTTTGAATTTGAACGCCCAGAAAGCATTCCAAGATTGCAATATCATGAAGCACAGGTGATTTACGGCCGTTATCTACTCGCATCTCAAGCGGATAATACAGTGCCTTGGTTGAATGATTGTTTGCAAATGGCGGTGAAAAATGAATGGGGTCTCTCTCAACTAGAAATCTATATCACCCTAGCACAAGCACATCATGCCCTCAATGCTCATGAGGCTGCTCAGGATGCGCTATCTCATGCCCTAGACCTTGCTGCACCCCACCGCATCATACGGCCGTTTATTGAAGCGGGGCAGCCAATGATTATTTTGTTGCGACAAGCATTGCAACAAGGGGTTGATAATCCATTCATTGGGCAACTCCAAGCCGCATTTTTACCAACTGCTGGTGTTCAATCACTTGTTGACCCGCTTACGCAACGAGAGATTGAAATATTAGGTCTGATGGCTGAAGGACTTTCTAATCCTGAAATTGCCAATCGGCTTATCGTAGCAACCGGCACCATTGCGCGTCATAGTAACAACATATTTGGCAAGCTTAATGTCCGAAACCGCACAGAAGCGACCAATCGTGCTCGAACTCTCGGTATCTTATAAACGGCCGTTCATTTTAACCCCCTCCAATAAACGCCACAATAAACGATGATTCGCTTTAAATAAACGATTGTGTATTCAATCCACCCCCCGTTGATCTCTATACTTCAAAACATCAAATCAGATAACAAGTCTAATCAAAATTGGATACCCGATGATGCAACTTGATGTTTCAAAATGGACAATGGCTCCGCTCCAAATTCACACAACAAATCTCATTGAGGCAAAACCTGAAACGGTTTTTTCCATGCTGAGTGACCCCGCAGAATTATGCCGTGTTTTTTCTTGGATGGAGAAAATAGAAGTGAATCCCCACAAGAATGAGACGTCAATTGGCTTAGGTGCAAAAAGGCGATGCCATTTTGGAAACGGTTTAGTGCTTGAAGAGACCATCGTTGGATGGTGGCCTCCTTATCGCTACGCCTACCGAGGTGATGATGCAACACACCCATTTGGCATGCGCGGACATCTTGGAATCATCAGCTGTGAATCATTTGAAAACCAAACGCGATTGATTTGGCAACATTGGTTTGATCATAGCCACCCTGCCG
>JANQSK010000660.1 GCA_028284105.1 Anaerolineae bacterium | reverse complement strand
GATGGCAAAACGGCCGTTTTTATTCAATTTTTATTTAGAACGATTTTTGATTTAACAAAAACAATATTCATTGAACATATTGAAGCGCAATTCAACATTAGTTTGGAGGGAAGCGCCATGTCTTATCACAATGTAATTAGCGAGTCTTCGCAAGACCCAGAAAAATTAGAACAACTTTATCATGACGCCATTAAAGCTGGTGATAAAAATGCATTCAAAACAGCGATTGATGACTTAGCAGGGACCGAGCCAACAAATCAACTATTAGCTGCATGGTATGTGCGCCTGAATTATGCAGCCAACCAAGCAAAGCGATTTCTTGTGGAATGGCAATGGTTAATTCCACTTGCTCTCTTTAATGGGTTCTGGTTTTGGCTGCTGTCTGATATAGATCAATTCATGATAAATACGGTTGGGGGACGGTATGATGGTGAGGGATTCATGCCGGCAATTTTGCTATGGGCCGGTGGGCTAACTGCTTTGTTTATCCTCATTTACTTTGCAATGGTTGGTCAAAAGAATTGGTTTCTATTCGGTGTAATGAGCGCTGTGCCGTTGCTTGCTGCGGGTTATGTTCAATTGACATTTGCTCAAACAGGAATACGGCCGTTTCAACAACAATACCTTGGTTTGATGGTGCCCCATTTGATTGTGCTGTCATTAGTGTGTGTGAGTGGATATCTACTTAAAAATCAGCACGATGCCAAAAGTCGAATGAGCTTATTACTCAAGGTGACTGAAATCATGACGGCCGGTGGTGTTTTCTTAATTGCATTTGGCATATTCACGGGTATCACAATCGGATTGTTTGCTGCATTGGATGTTGAATTTTCTGAAGATCTCTTGCGGGCAATATATGGATTTGGTGTAGGCGGGCTGGCCGTTGTAACGGCCGTTATTGCTTATAACCCTAAATTGAAGCCATCAGAGCAACAGATCAACGCAGGGTTCCTACGATTGATCACAACTATGACTCAGGTGCTTTTACCACTAACGCTATTCGTCTTGATCATTTACATCGCATTTATTCCTGCAAATTTCCGAGCACCTTTTGATAATCGAGATGTTTTGATTACTTACAATATTATGCTTTTTGCGGTTGTCGGATTGCTGGTGGCTTCGACCATTGTTCGTCCTACGGAGATGTCGCCTGAAAGAGAGAAGTGGCTGAGGCGATTAATCATAAGCGTTGCTGTTTTGACCTTAATTGTCAGCTTTTATGCGTTATCAGCGATTGTGTTCCGGACCATCAATGACCGCTTGACTCCGAATCGCCTCACCTTTATTGGCTGGAATTTAGTAAATATTGCGCTGCTGATTTGGTTGCTCGTGCTTCAGTTGCGTACTCAAAATGGGGAATGGATTGATAGACTATATCAGGCGTTTAGTCAGGGAACGGCCGTTTATTCGGTCTGGACAGTTGTCCTCATTTTGTCACTGCCGTGGATATTTGGCATCAATCAAGGTGAAATTGAAAGCTTGCCAAGCCAAATTCAAAATATCGTTTATGAAGAACCAAGCCCAGTTTTATTGAAGTGTGCCGACTTGCCACACATCTATTTATTGGACGGGGGTGAAAAGAGGTGGATAAAAGATATCGAGACCTTTAACGATAGGGGCTACGTGTGGGGTGATGTTAATTTTGTGAATTGCAGTAGTTTGCAGCAAGTGCCAGATGGCGTTCCCATTCCGGCCAATGCAGGCTCTCCACCTTAATTATCTGTATTGCTTTCCATC
>JANQSK010000655.1 GCA_028284105.1 Anaerolineae bacterium | reverse complement strand
AGCCAAAGTCACTAAGGTGGCATTAAATGTAAGCAGCAAGAAGTCAGGGGTTAGAACTGGCTGAAATGCCGCTTGCCAAAACAAGATGATTTGAGGTATTCCTCCCTGATTAACAAGAGGCTTGCCTGAGAAAAACCCGGCTAAAGCAAGAGACCATATCAATGCCACTGTAAAGATTAACAACCATCGAGAACGGCTTTGCCAAAATGAAGGTCTTGGGGGTGCTGTGCGGGGAATCGGAATCTGCATATTAACGCTGATATAAAGAATTTGTCTAATTACTCAGAAAACCAAAATAACATATTAAAAAAAGTTGATGACTAAGGAGTCAGTTGATACAAGTCCCGAACCATATCAGGGGATACGGCCGTTGCTGGTGCATCAAATAAAACACGGCCGTTTCTTAACCCAATAATTCGTTCAAAATGAGAATACGCAAACTCAATCGCATGGACACTAACAATCAGCGTCTTTCCCATCTCTTGGGCCAATTCGCTGAGTAAATTCATAATTTCACGGGCTCTTTCAGGATCAAGACTGGCAATAGGTTCATCAGCCAAAATAACGTCAGGATTTTGCACCAACACTCTCGCAATCGCGACCCGCTGCTGTTGCCCACCAGAAAGCTGGCCTGTTCGTTCATAAAGCTTTTCTGGAATACCAACTCTTATCAATGCTTCGTATGCAGCATCTGTATTCAAGGGTCTGATCAGTGACCAGGCTGCTTGCCAAAATGACCATCGACCGAGTTGACCCGCATTTACGTTATGAACAACAGCCAAATTATCAACAAGGTGGAACTGCTGATAAATGGTGCCAATCTTTTGTTGTGTATTTCGGAGCTGTTGCGTATTTAGCGTTGCAAGGTCATGGCCAAGAACACACACTCGCCCTCTGTCAGGAAGGTGAGTGCCATTTAGCAAACCCAGCAATGTGCTTTTACCGGCACCACTGGGGCCAACCAAGGCAACTCGCTGCCCTTGAGGTATTTGGAGGTCGACGGCAGAAACGGCCGTTAGCTCTCCAAATTGCTTGCTGACATCCTCCAATTGGAAGGCGAGTGTGTTACTCATTATTGGTCAACAATTTGGCCTATATCGCGACCAACTGCTTCAATTTGAAGATAATTGTCATTTTCAGTAACGATGAAACGTTCGGCACTAAAGAAGTCGAGTATTTCAGCGTGATCTGCATTATTGGGGTCCAACTGCAAAAAGGCATCGATAACGCGTTGTGGGAAATCGTCCCCATACCGTTCCGTTAAATCTGGACGAATCACCCAATGGTAATCATGATAAGGCGGTGTTTCAAATAACAAGGTCACTTGGTCCAAATCAACTTCACCAGATTCTACTCTTGAATACCAAACGGCCGAGTTAAGTGCACCTGCTTCAAAAGAGCCTGCTTCTACAAGCTCAAGCGTTGTATCATGCGCTCCAGAAAATCCAGGTTCCCCTTCAAAATCATCTAAAGATACACCAGCTTCACTTAAAAAGGCTTGTGGCATCAATCGCCCTGATGTTGATGATTCACTACCAAATGTAAATGTGCGATCTTTTAACACCTCAAGCTCAGCAACACTGCTGATTGGAGCAAGGCCAGTTGAGTTATTCACAACAAAAACACTTGTAAATGCTTCATCAATATCTCGTTGCACAAGGGCTTCTGCCCCATCAACCTGCAACCGTGCTTGCACACCCGTCAAACCACCAAACCAAACCATATCTAGATCACCAACTCGAAATGCTGAAACTGATGCAGAATAATCTGTAACGGGTTGATATTCAACAGGTACCTCAAGCGTCTCACTAAGATACTCAGCTAATTTGCTGTATTCTCTTTGAAGCTTTTCAGGATCTTGGTCAGGAATTGCACCAATCACAAAGGGTTCAACATCCGCAGTTTGACTGGTACAGGCTCCGGCTAAAAGCAAGAGAATAATTGATAGCAAAAATAGGGTCTTTTTCATTTAAATATCCTTTTGAACTGATAAGAGATTTTAATCAACAAGATTTATAGCTTAAGTTAAATTTACAAACCGGAGGGTAGTTTACCAAAACTCTTTAATAAATCTTTAGAAAAGAATCTTTCGTAATTATTTGTAATAATTTTAATTTAGTGTGAGATATTAGAAATGATGAGAAGAGGTTAATGCCGAAAAATGGCCTCATTTTGAAAAAAATTCAACAAAATAATTGGCTCCCCCACCTATAAATCTCTTTTTATCCAAATAATTAACCTTTAGAACAAAAATATATTAATTTAAGCATCCTAAAGTAGGCATTTGTTCTCTTAATGCAATGAAACGAGAACAAAATGCCTTTTAAATTTTTATTAGAAATAACTTAAAAATTAAAATTATTTGGATCAGGACCGACCCGCTCCCCTTTATCAAGCTGACTAATTTGTGCCATCTCCTCATCAGTGAGCACGAAATCAAATAGGTCTCCATTGCTTTGAATACGAGCTTGTTTAGCTGATTTTGGGATGGTTGAAATATGTTGTTGCAACATCCACTTTAACGTCACATGAACGGCCGTTTTTCCATACTTGTTCCCAATCTCCACGAGTTCAGGTATATCCAGAACGCGCCCTTTCATAATGGGACTCCAAGCTTGAGGAACAATGCCATAGTTGCGACAAGCAGCAATTAATTCGGGTTGTTGAAGGCGAGGTTGATATTCCACTTGATTGACCGCAGGTGTTATCGTTGCTGACTGCATCAGATCTTCAAGATGATTCGGCATAAAGTTGCTTACCCCAATTGCCCGCACTCTATCCTTTTTAACAAGTGATTCCAACTTGAGCCACGTATCTTTATACTTTCCAGCAACTGGCCAGTGGACAAGGTATAAATCAACATAGTCAAGCCCTAATTTTTCCATACTTTCATCAAATGCTTCTAAGACTCGACCTTCCCGCTGTGCCCCATTCCACACTTTGGTCGTTACAAATATTTCTTCGCGTGGCACATGACTTTGTCGGATGGCTTCACCCACCCCAACTTCATTCCCATAGATAGCGGCTGTATCAATTAACCGATACCCCGCTTCGAGTGCCCACTGAACTGCGTTGATGACTTCATTGCCATCGCTTGATTGAAACACCCCTAATCCAAATAGCGGCATTTTGACGCCATTGTTGAGGGTGACGGTTGTATCTATTGCTGAACCCATTGGTTGCTCCTTTTTTGTCGAAAACGAATAACAAGTAAATCTCAAGCAAATAGATCTGGCAATGAAAACGGCCGTTTTCTCATGCTGATTTAGCGAAGGAGCCACGAAATTTGTTATGGTTCAAATTAGCCGGTTAGTTTGTCTCTCGTGCAATAGCTAAGGCTTGCCCAAGTAGGCCTAGGCTTTGATTTTCATCAACAGACTCTACAATGGGTACGTCGCTACCTTGATATTCTCGAACCAATTCTTGATACTCTGTCAAAGTCCATCCTTTGGTTTTTGAAATGCCACCTGGAATTTGACGTCGGGCAGCACTAAAGCGGCACGCGCCTGGTGCAAAATACACTACAGACCATTTTCGTGATTTCAACTTTTCAATAAATTCGTCATCGTTAGTTGTCGGTACATATTCTGGATTACCAATCAAAGGCGGCAACGCTCTGGCAGCCCAAGCAGATAAAGTTGGATCACAACCTCTCGCCAGAATGCTCTTTCTTGAATTGTCAATCGTAGTCTTACTTTTTGTTTCTGCATTCATGATGTCTACCTTTCTTCATTATGTTTGGCCATTAACCAAGGGAGCTACCTTATGGCCTATTAACTCATATGAGCGCATGAGCTGCTCATGGGATAAACTCCCAACATCCATCTGGAATGTCACTCTTGAAATGCCGCCAAGGGCTTCACTTTGTCGAAGAATTTTCTGCGCTACATCTTCAGGGCCGCCCACAAGGAACGCACCATGATGACCCGCTTGAGCATCATATTGAGGACGTGTTACAGGGGGAAACCCACGCTCCCTTCCCAATTTTGTAAATGTCTCAGCGTATCCTGGGTAAAATTGTTCAACGGCCGTTTCTCGACTTTCGCCCACATAACCAAGTGCATGCAATCCAACCTTTAGAAGTTCAGGAGGATGGCCAGCTTCGGCACCAGCTTCCTTATAAAGATCAATCAGTGGTCTAAAACGACGTGTCTCTCCACCAATAACAGCAACCATCAATGGTAAGCCTAATAGCCCAGCCCGTCGGAAAGAGTTTAGTGTCCCACCGACGCCAAGCCAAATCGGCAATTGTTTTTGAATAGGTCTCGGATAGATGGCCTGATTTCTTAACGTCGGTCGAAATTTTCCCGACCAATTCACCACTTCATTTTCCCGAATGGATAAAAGGAGGTTTAACTTTTCTGCAAAAATAGCGTCATAGTCTTGCAAATCGAAACCAAATAGCGGAAAAGAATCAACAGATGAACCACGTCCCGCAACAATTTCTGCCCGCCCCTGAGAGATTAGATCTAATGTTGCAAAATTTTGAAACACACGGACTGGATCAGAGGTG
>JANQSK010000654.1 GCA_028284105.1 Anaerolineae bacterium | reverse complement strand
GATGGCAAATCCTTCAATTCGCTTGCGAGAAAATCAATATCTTGCTTTATCTCATCAGCAATTTCGTCTAAGCTCAGCATATTGATCCAGGTGGCTGCAAGCACGATACCCAATGGTATCCCTTCCGTTAAGCGGCAGATTTGGACAATCTGATTAAGGGAAGTTTCACTCAAGGTGAAATCATACCTAACCCTCTGTGCACTTTGGACAAACAATTGCACGGCGCTGTAAGTTAAAGCATCCTCCTCCATTTGAAAATCTGGAATAGCTAATCCTTCAAGACCAAAAACTACTTCACTGCTCAAATAGAGCTTTTGTCGAGAGGAAACCATTATTTTGACAGACGGTGCAGCTTGCAAAATTTTTAAAATGGCTTCTGCTCCATTTACATCACGATTCAGTAATTGTTCAAAATTGTCCAATAGTAACAAAAGCTGTTTATTCGATATAAAATTAATAATTTGATCAAGAGGTTCCAAATGCTCATCTCTTTCAAGACCAAATACTGAAGCAATTAACATCGTCATTTTATAAATGCTTGTTACTGTAGCTAGCTCTATAAAAAACACACCATCTGGGAAAACCAATGACGCATTATCTACAAGCTGTCTTCCAACCTCTGACATCAGCCTCGTTTTACCCATACCACCTGATCCAACAATTGTGATCAAACGAGTTTTCCTATCTTCCAACAGCCTCGAGAGCTCTGTCAACTCAAACTCACGTCCAATAAATGGGGTTGTTTGTATTGGCAAATTGTGACGTGCTCGTTGTGAGCTTGGGGTCGAGAGGGCAAATACAGCACGAGGCTCAAGAGCCACCGGTGATTGATTTGATCCCAACGCATCCTTCATAATAGGAGTTTCTCGCAAAATCCCTTCAATCTCTACACCCACTAGGCGAATTGATGGAATGCGATCTGCCCGGTTTTTAGCCAGCATACGATAAAGTAAATCTTCTAAAGATTCAGGTAGTTCCAAACGGCGAAGGCGGAAGTCAGGTATTGGGTTGTGAAGAATTTGGGTAATGGTGTTTGCCGGATTGTTGCCAACAAACGGCCGTTCACCCATCAGCATCTCATAGAGCAAAACGCCAAAAGACCAAATATCGCTTCGATCATCTAATCGCTCACCGCGACATGCCTCAGGACTAAGGTAGGCCAAGGTGCCTACAATAGCATCTGGCTCGGTAAGTTCTGAGGTTTGGCCCAAACGCGCAATGCCAAAATCAGTAAGCAAGGGGCGACCCGACTCATCAAGCAAAACATTGGCCGGTTTGATATCACGGTGCAAAATATGAAGTCGGTGACTGCGCGTTAACGCATCCGCTAGATCGAGCGCAATGGTTAGTGCCTGTTTGATAGGCAATAATTTTTGTTGATGAAGCAATGACTGGAGATCACCACCGGGGACATAATCCATTACCAGACAATATGAGCCAGCTCTCAATCCATCATTGGCGTCATGTTCCTCTACCAAAGTTCGCATTTTGACAATATTGGGATGATCAAGTCGCTGTAGCGCTTCTCCCTCACGCAAAAATCTTGGCACAAGTTCTGGCTGTTGGGCAACTTTCGTATCATCAAGCACCTTGATTGCAACTGTCTCCCCCGATATGCTATCTCTTCCACGATAAACAATTCCCGTTGCACCACGCCCAATTTCATGATCTAGAGTGTAACGACCAGCAATGCGTGTTGGGTCAAGCGGCTGTAGCTCCCCTTTCTCAATTTTTGCGATGAGTTTAAACGTCTCATCAGTTGGAGAAACGCCCAACTCATCAGCGAGGATTTCTTGACACAGCTCAAACTGGGCCAGCGCAGCTGTCCGATTGCCAGCCAAAGCCAGCCCTTCTATTAGCTGCTGATGGGCTATTTCAGACCACGGCTCAAAAGATAGTTGATGTCGCGCCACCGTTTGGGCCGCTTCAAGACGGCCGTTTCCCAAATAACGAGCACCTAACATGGCCATGGCTTCCATAGCCACCCCTCTTAGGCGGTCGCGTTCATGATTCAACCAAGCTTCAAACTCTAAGCTTTCACTTTTTAACCCCGTTAAAAGATCGGCTGAGTATAGAGAAACGGCCGTTTTTAAATCACCAATATCAACAGCATTCAGAAATCGTTTAACATCGATTGCGTAATCACTATCAAGATTAAATTGGATTGACTGATGAGTAATGTGAAAAAACGGCGCTTTTCGATTGGCATGATCCCCTAGCAATTTTCGCAACTGATATAACGTTTGGCGCAAATTCTTTTTGGCGATTGATTCAGATTCATCAGGCCAAAAGAGGGTAGCCAGATGTTGTCGAGAAAACGGCCGTTCTGCCTGCAAAACGAGATAGACGAGCAATCCCTGTACGTTGACGGAACGAAATTTGATGATGGATTTTTTATTGGTTGTGACCTGTATTGCGCCAAAGAGGGAAAGGTCAAGCTCAGCCATTCGTCAATTATAAGGAGCGCTTATTTATTTGCATAATGAATTAAATCATTTTCACTCTGTCTTTTTTATCAGGCTTATCCAAAGATAAATCTTAGAGTGTAAATTTTGAGCCGCATAGTAACACGATATATTGTCCTCGTACTCCTTAGTTAATTTGTACTAAAGTTCACTTTTTTGTACTGCTTGAAACAATTTTCGTAAGATGATGAAATACAATCGATCGCATAAAGACAATAATGGAATTATTGTCTTGTGGGAGCCAAAACATGCCGAATAATCCTGTATCTTTTCCGAACCGCTTTAGTCGATGGATCTTTGTCATTCTTGTATTGATGTTAATCGGAACAACGAGCCTTACAAATTTCTTTAGATTTGAACAATCTCAACCATATATTGAACCCATCCTATTAACCCAATCTGAAGAACAGCTCTCTGTTATCATATCTACCAATGATGTTGATAAGGCAATGCGTGCTGTTGAGCAAATTGATGGAACCATCACGAGCAATTTGTGGATTATCAACTCGATTGGCGCCACAATCCCTGCATCTTCTCTTCATCAACTCAGCCGAACTCCAGGTATTATGCATATCGTTGAAAACAAGTCTGTCAGTGTTGAAGGGGGATATGACTGTTCAAATGGGCCAACAGAAACCGGGCCTTGTTCTTCTCAAAATGGTTACGCGACCAACCAACACCGGCTTTTAGGTAACCACTCAAGCGGCAGCTCTCAACTTTCACCCACAGTCAATTTACAAGACGGTGGGAATTTATCAGTTGCAGA
The DNA here is from genome assembly GCA_028284105.1 of Anaerolineae bacterium. Taxonomy (GTDB): domain Bacteria; phylum Chloroflexota; class Anaerolineae; order Promineifilales; family Promineifilaceae; genus QQUD01. The sequence continues at coordinate 577 of JANQSK010000654.1, read as the reverse complement.
AGACGGGACAATACTCATTGTAAATTCCGATGGCACACTCAGAGCCAACTTTACGCTGCCTACTGGTCAACCGTTTAATTATCAACCTACAGTGGGGTCAGATGGCACGATTGCTGTCACAGGTGAAGGAAATCAAGTTTATGGGATACAACCCCATGGCGCTATTCGCTGGGTTTTTACAAACAACAATAAATTTAAAGCGAGCGTCGCGATTAGTCCCGACAATACTATCTATGCCCTAGATAATAAACTCAATCTTTTTGCACTCAATCCTGCAACAGGTGACGTCATTTGGCACTATCATATTGTTGAAGGAGATGATGAGGATCGCACCTTGTCATCACCAGTCGTTGCTCCTAATGGAACAATTTACGTTGTTACAAAAGAAGGATTGTTAACTGCAATTTCATCAAGCGGCAGCTATTTATGGAGTTACGAAGCTGGAGATGATGATGAAATTTTTAACATTGCTCCAATTTTGGCTCCTGATGAGACTATCTATTTAACCAATAAAAAAAGTAGCATAATAGCGGTTAATTCAGACGGGACGCATAAATATTCTCAAACAGTTATTGGA
>JANQSK010000650.1 GCA_028284105.1 Anaerolineae bacterium | reverse complement strand
TAAACGGTTCCCAAACGCGGAGATATCCATCCGTCAACCCACATGAAATAAGCTCTGATTGAACAGGTGACCATGTCAGGCACCCCAAATGGCTGTCATGGGCTGCAAAGGTGTTAGTTACGGTTTCACTATCTCGATTCCAGATCAGAATACGGCCGTTTTCGCCACCGGCGGCTAACCATTCTCCGTCTGGAGACCATGCCAAATGCGTCGTAGACGCGTCCAATCCATCGATCTGCAGTATCAATTGACGACTCTCTGCATCCCAAATTTCAATAGTTTCAAGCCATGACCCTGCCGCAATCAGTTCCCCATCAGGAGACCAATCAATAGAAAGATAATGTTCGCGCCCCGTCATGACCGCAATCTGCTCTTCAGAATCAATATCCCAAAGCTTGATGGTCTTATCCCAGCTGGCGGTTGCTAACACAGGTTCTACTGGTGAAAAGGCAACATCCCGAACGTGATCAGTATGCCCTTGCAAGAGCGCAATTGGTTCTAATGTTTCAGCATCATAAAGCCACGCACCCAAGCTGCCCCCGGCTGCAATGAGTTCGCTGTCGGGGCTGAGGCGAATCGCATCAACCGTGCCACGGCCGAATTGATCAACAAAGACGTAAGATTCTGGCGAACGAATTCCTGTATCGGTAACTGGATTATCAGGTTGTGGGTTGATTCCCTGTTCAGGGGGCTCATTTTCAACTATTGGCGGCTCGATGGGATCATCGATAGACCCATTATCTTGATTAAGCGCAAAGATGATTCCTAAAATGACAAGAACCCCTACACCTGCAGCGGCTAGATAGTGCCATAACGGCCGTTTCGGCTCATCAGTTAGCCTCTCGATAGGCTGCGGTTCTGGAGTTGGGTCTGGAGGCGGAATGTTTGGTTCTGGGTTCGGTGTATTTGGGAGTGTTGGCACATCGGATTGGGAAGCGAGCGTTTGCACTTCTCGAGAACTAGGTAGCGTGACAGGCGTGTCCCCTGTGAGTGAAGGAGCAATCTCCTTGGCCCGTTCAAAACGCTCATCCACTTTCTTTGCCATTGCTTTGAGCAACGCAGCTTCGACAATAGGAGGCAAATCGGGGTCGACATCTAAAATATAGGGAACCGGCTCCGTGATTTGTTTCACCAACATCATCGCCGGTGTGTCTGCATCGTATGGTTTTTTGCCAGTCAGCATTTCAAAAATGATGATACCTAGGGCATAAATATCGGAACGGCCGTCTACTTGCCGCCCTTCAATTTGTTCTGGACTCATGTAAGCAGGCGTGCCGATGAGGCCTGTGCCTGTTAACGTGTTATTGGATTCAGATAACCGCGCAATGCCGAAGTCAGCCAAATAGGCGTCATCGTACTTATCAAATAGTATGTTGCCCGGTTTGAGATCGCGGTGAATGATACCCATTTGGTGTGCCCGATCGAGGGCGAGCCCAATGCGCTCCGTGATTTTGACGACTTGGGCGAGAGGAAGGGGGCCATTATCAAGCTTATCAGCTAGCGTTCCCCCGCTCATGAGTTGCATGACGAGAAATAAACGGCCGTCTTGCTCCCCAAAATCATATACAGGCACAATGGCCGGATGTTCTAAAGTGGCTACTGTTTCTGCCTCTCGCCGGAATCGCTCACGAAAAGTGGGATCGAGCATCAATTGAGGAGGTAATAGCTTAAGCGCGACCTCACGTTTAAAGTGTGGGTCTTTGGCAAGATATACGACTGCCATACCACCACGACCCAGCTCAGAAATAAGCTCGTAGCGTCCAATTTTTTCGGGCATAGGGAGGGTGTCATCAACCATAGACCAACATTGTACAATTTTTCAGGAGATAGGAACAAGAATCGCTTAATATGTGTCGTGTAACCTATTTTATTTTTTGAAGAATTGGTGGTGCATTCTGATAAGCGAGGCATTTATGAGCATCAATTTCGAGTCCATTCATCTGGTCTACATTTTGTGTTATACTGCCCACCCGTAATTTGCAACAAAAGGCAACAGATCGATGAAAATTAAAAACCAACGGCACATCAACCGCATGCGAGATTCAGGACGTATGGTGGCGGAGTGCTTTGCTTTACTCAAAGAAAATATTCAACCGGGCGTTAGTCTCACCGCACTCGACCAAAAGGTTGAAAAATATATTGCTGATAATGGCGCTACCCCTTTATACAAGGGGTATAAGGGTTCAGGGTCAAATCATCCCCCATTTCCTGGTGTGATTTGTGCGTCTATAAATCATGAAATTTGCCACGGCATTCCAGACGGCCGTATTTTGAATGAAGGCGACATTATTGGGATTGATATTGGCCTCAAATACAAAGGCTGGTGTGGAGACGCCTGTGTAACCTTCCCTGTTGGCAAAGTGGCACCTCACGTTGAGCGCTTGCTTGAAGTGGGGAAGCAATGTCTTCAAAAAGGGATTGATGCGGCTCAGTCTGGTGGATATCTTAATGATATTGGCACGGCTATTCATGGTTTTGCAGATACGAAAAATGTCTCTGTTGTAAGAGAGTGGGGTGGACATGGAATCGGCCGTAGTTTGCACGAATCCCCATCTGTGTCACATGTGCGTCAACATGGCAATGGTCCCCGCCTCCGCCCAGGTATGACCTTCACCATTGAGCCGATGATCAATGCAGGTACGCATGAATGGATCTTGTTGAATGATGGTTGGACGGTTATTACTGGCGACGGCAAGCTCTCTGTTCAATTTGAGCACAGCATTGCTATTAGCGATAATGGCCCTATTATTTTGACAGAACTGTAAATAAAAATGGCCTCAGCAGAATTCTTATAATTTGCTGAGGCCAATAAAGTTAAGAGGCAGAAACTTCTTCTCCAGCCGTTGATTCTGCCGGCGCCACAATGTGCCGACTAGGGCTGGTTTGCTTGACGCGGTCAGACCACGGCTCCAATTCAAAGACCCGACTATACAAATATCGGCCAATCACCCCAATCGATGCCAAAACAGGAACAATAAATAGCGCAGTCAAAACGCCCGCGAGTGCTAATGATGCCACAATGGCGATAAAGACAATCGCTGGATGAATGTTGACATTATTTGACATAATGCGTGGGCGAAGCCAAAGATTCTCAATCCCTTGAATCACCAAAAAGATGCCAATAACCACAACAGCAAAGAAGAGTGGGGAACTATTGAAAAACTCAATGTTTGAGCCACTAAACAGGGCCACCATGCCTGCTACAGCCGCGACCATGATGGGACCAATCGACAGGATAACGTCTAATATCCCAGCGGCGATGCCAAAGATGACCGCACCGGGCAAACCAACACCCGCTAGCCCAATGCCGGTTAATAAACCGACCACAATGGATAATCGGAATTGCCCTCTAAAATAGCCATTCCACACATTTTGAATTTCATAATAGAGTCGATTGGCATCGTCTGAGTATCCATTTGGCACTAAAGCAAATAACCACGCTTTGAGTTTTTCCCAATCTTGCAGCAAATAAAATGTTGTCACAAGAATGACGGCAAACCAGCCAATATTGGTCGATGTCGCCTGCACTGCTGACAAAATAATGTCAGGATTAACCCATGTTTCTGGATCCAATGATGGGATTTCAGAACGGTAGCTACTTAGATCAAGGGTGAAACCCATGATATCGATGGGGGCAGTGAAGTATTCAGCCTGAATTTCTTCAGACATCGTTTGCAGTTGTGCCGTTAGATTAGATGCTTGCTCTGGAATAACAGGCGCAAAAACAATTGCTAAAGTGATGATGCTGCCAAGAGAGACGATATAAACGATTAAAACGATCCAGAAGCGACTGAGATGGATGCGGCGGTTGACGAGGGTCACTAATGGATTGAGAAAAAATGCGAGCAGCGCGCCGATCGCTAAAGACTCGACGAGTTCTCGGGCATAAATAATAAATGACACGGATGCCGTTAGCATCATGATTAGAACAAGATACCGTGTCGGTCTACTCCAACTATTGCTCATAGCTTTATAAAAATAATCCTTCCAAGTTTTTTAGGGTGCAATAAATCCAATTGATATTGCTCGGAACGCCCCTCTATTTTAACGTTTTTTCACCTTGAAGTGAAGATGTTTGGGTCCTGATCCTTTGGACAGATTAATTTTGTCCGAACTGTCAGGCTGAATGCCGTTCGCTTGTTAGATGTGCAACGGCCGTTTCCCTTTTACTATCTTTACAACACACAAAAAAAAAATTGGTTACCTGAAATAAGGAGTTACTCATGAACACACATTCTCGAACAGCATTGATCACTGGCGCATCACGCGGTTTAGGATTGGCTCTTGCACGAGCCTTGGCTGAAGAAGGCTGGTCATTGATTATTAATGCGCGTCATAGCGACATATTACAACAAATCTATTCTGAACTGTCATTAAAAACCCGCGTAACGGCCGTTGCTGGTGACATTTTAGAACCCTCTCATCGGGAAGCACTCAGCATTGCAGCTAAAGCATCCAACGGTTTAGATGTGATTATCAACAACGCAGGCATGTTAGGACCAAGCCCTCAGCCTGAGCTTTTGGATTATCCTTTAGACACGCTTTTAGAAGTGTATGAAATGAATGTTGTGGCTCAGCTCGGCATCTTACAAGCTGTGCGACCTGCCATAAAGCCAAATGCCAAGATTATTAACGTATCGAGCGATGCGGCCGTCGAAGCGTATCCAGGGTGGGGTGGCTATGGTTCCAGCAAAGCGGCCTTTGACCATTTGTCAGCCGTTCTGCAAGAAGAAAATCCAGATTGGTCGGTGTATTGGGTAGATCCAGGCGATATGCGCACAGATATGCATCAAGCGGCATTCCCTGGTGAGGATATCAGCGACCGACCGCTGCCTGAAGCAAGCGTGCCTGGCTTTTTGGCGTTGTTAAATGGCAACTTTGAAAATGGCCGTTATCAAGCCAGAGCCATCGAACAACCTGTTCCAACAGATTAACAACAAGGATGAGTTGAGCATTGCTAATAATGCCCTAGTTACCCGACATAAATATTAAAAAAGTGAATATTGGCCCACGGATATTACGAATTGGATAGATTTTTTTGCTCTTTTATCCGTGAAATCTGTGTTATCCGTGGCCTATTTTAATTTTTGTCAGGATGCTATACATCCTATTACCTACTTTTTTGACCTCACTCATAGGAGGACATCATGAATGCCTTAAAAGATTTTCAAGCGATTGAATTTGAACTTCCTGCTAATTTAGAAGCAGGCGAACCTCCAGAAGCCCGTGGATTAGCCCGAGACGATGTACGTTTGATGGTTTCGTATCAAAATTCTGATGCTATTTTGCACACCACTTTTCGATATCTGGATCACTATTTAGAAGCGGGCGATGTTTTGATTGTGAACACCAGTGGCACCTTAAACGCCGCTTTACCTGCTTTTTCATCAGATGGAATTCAATATGAGCTTCATCTTTCTACCCAACTACCTGCTGGTTTATGGAGCGTTGAGCTACGTCAACCCACAGCCGAAGGAACAAAACCATTTTACGAAGCGGAAGCGGGGCAACAGTATCAACTGCCAAACGGCGGCTTGCTCACTTTGTTGACGCCCTACAATAGTGCCCAACGGTCTCATGAAGGCCAAAAGGTGCGTTTATGGGTTGCGACTGTTCAGCTACCTTTGCCATTAGTTG
>JANQSK010000625.1 GCA_028284105.1 Anaerolineae bacterium | reverse complement strand
TGGTTTATCTGCATTAGAAGGGACAGCGGATGAAAACATTAGCGTGCGTAGCTGGAGTAACAGTGGCGATTTCTACATTCGAGTACGCGGTCGCTATGGTGCATTCTCACCAAATGATGACTTTACTTTAGACGTCGCCGTTCAGGCTGGTGGATGTGCGGGATTTGTACCTTCTGCATTACCATTTGATACAGTCGCTAATGCAGGTGGATATCGCACTATTATTTTGACAGATATCTCAAGAATGTCGGGTAGCGATACAGAACAAGCTGATTTGGAAGCTGCCATTGCGAGCTTCGCGGCTCGTGCTGACGTTCAAGGTGTTGTTGTTGAACTTGACCAAGATCAACGCATCGTCGATGCCAATGCCCTAGCAGATATCGCATTTGATTGTCCACATGCGAAGAACGTTCTGGCGGATGATATTAAATCAATTATTGATAGTTACTGGGAACTGAACCCTCTAGAATATATTGTCATCATCGGTAATGACAACGTTATTCCTTTCTATCGCCACCCTGACCAAGCGTTGTTGGCAAATGAAAGCAACTATGTTCCTCCAGTTGCTGATGACACCGCCTCACAAGCGAGCTTGCGATTAGGGTATGTTTTGGGTCAGGATCGATATGGCTCAAAGGTAGAACTTTCACTTCGTAGTGATACGTTAACATTGCCTGAATTGGCAGTAGGTCGTTTGGTTGAAACACCGACTGACATTTTAAACATGATTGCTGCATATGAAGCCACCAATGGTCTCATGCCAACACCGCAAAGCTCATTTATTACAGGATATGACTTCTTGGAAGATGCAGCTGAAGCAGTTCAGGTTGAACTGGAACGCGGTATTGGAAATGCAGCGAACACATTGATTACCCCACAATCGGTATCACCGATGGATTCAGATAACCCATTACTTTGGGACGCAGATGATTTACGAAATGAATTCCTTACACAGCGCCATGACGTTGTTTATTTAGCGGGTCACTTTAGCGCATTCAGTGCTTTGGCTGCTGATTACTCAACCCGTATGTTGGCCTCTGAATTGGCTGAATCGACCGTTGATTTAACCAATGTGCTAGTCTTCAGCACAGGTTGCCACTCTGGTTACAACACAGTTAATGAGCACGGTATTCCAAATTTCACTGTAGAACCTGACTGGGCCCAAGCTTTTGCACAAAAAGGGTCTACTTTGATTGCGGGTACAGGTTATCAATATGGAGACACTGAGTTTATTGAATACAATGAACGTCTCTATCGTGATTTTGCCCTACAATTGCGTGCGGGCTCGGGTCCTGTCTCAATTGGTAAGGCGCTTGTTGAAGCGAAGAATGTCTATCTAGCAAATACGCCAGAGTTACGGCCGTTGCACGAAAAATCATTACTTGAAGTCGCCCTATATGGCTTCCCAATGATGAGCATCGATATGCCCGAAGGTCGCGACCCAGATTTGAGCAATGATTCAATCGTGGGTAGCACAACGCCATACGGCACCAATCCTGGTTTGACTTTAGGGCTTGAATATGCTGACGTTACCATTCCATTTGGATTGACTCCTGTAGAAACCGACTTGGTTGATTCAACCGATTCTGAAAATATCATCACAACAACCCACTTTGAAGGGGATGACGGTGTTGTAGCGAACACATCTGAACCTGTCTTGCCACTGGCCATTCAAAATGTTGGCGTGGCGGATACCGTTTTGCGTGGGGTTGGTTTCCGCGGTGGTGAATATATTGATGCGACAGGTTTAATTCCATTAACTGGTGCAGCAACGACAGAATTACGCAGTGTTCATGCGCCATTCCTCGCTGAGGCGTTCTATCCATTAAAGACGTATGATGCGAACTATATTGGTGCATTGACCGATTCTGCTGGTGGGGCGACTAATCTCATTGTGACGCCAGCACAGTATGTTTCTGACGGCCCATTGAGCACGACCGGAATTTGGCGTCAATATGATGATATGTCATTCCGTTTGTTCTATAGCGACAATATCAGCACGTTTGGTGAAAATGTCCCGGCCTTAGCAAATCCACCTTCAATTTTGAGTATCTCAGGTCTGTCAGAGGGCGGCGTGCTCAACTTTGCGGTGATGGTACAAGGTGACCCATCTGCCGGAATCCAAGAGGTATGGGTTACTTATACCAGTAGCGATGGTTCATTCAATGGCCTTTGGCAATCGATTGACTTGGTTCAAGATGCTGAAAACTCGCAGTTGTGGACAGGTAGCTTGCCTCTTGATGGCAATACTCCAAGCAACATGCGTTACATTGTTCAAGCCGTGAATGGTGTTGGTGGTGTCTCATTAGCTGCGAATGGCGGTTTCTACTACACGCCTGATAATGACCCAGATCCAACTGCTCAACCAACAGCGATTGATACAGACTTGTCCATTATTTCAGCCCCAACTGCTGGTGACTTCGGTGACGAAATCGATGTCACGGCCGAATTAACAAGCAATGGCTCGCCGGTTGTTGATAAAGTGGTAAGCATCAATCTTGACGGTCAAACGCGTCAAGCCTTAACGGATGCAAACGGCCGTATTACGGTTAGCATACCGCTTTTGGGCACACCAGGTGATACGGCGATTAAAGCCACATTTGGTGGAGATGCGGACTTCTTACCAGCGGCTGATTCTTCTCCGTTCACGATTGATAAAGAAGAGACCGTAATCACTTTGATGCTTGATCCTGATCCAGCCATCGTATTGGAAGGTGAAGACAGTGGTATTTTGGCAACACTCACCGATTCGTTGGATCGTCCTTTGCTCGAAAAGACACTCGTTTTCATTATTTCTGGTGATAATGGGGACTTAGCCATTTCAAATATCACTGACTATGTGGGTCAAGCGCCACTTGGCGTGGTTGATTTACCGGTTGGTGAATACACGGTTGATGTTTACTTCAGTGGCGATATTCCTCTGCCAGAGGGCATGTTGACGCTTGAAGATTCACGCTATTTACCATCTGTTGCAAGCACGACGTTGATTATCGGTACACCAAATGGTGATCCGATTGCAGTCGACGATGACGCGACAACAGATGAAAATACGGCCGTTGTTATTGATGTCCTCGATAACGATTCAGATCCAGACGAAGATGGGCTGACCGTTATCTCCGTAACCGACCCAGCTAACGGAACGGCCGTTATCAATGAAGATAACACGGTCACATATACACCAGACACAGACTTCGTGGGTGTGGATACATTTGATTACACTGTTGATGATGGAAATGATGGCCAAGATACAGCCACAGTGACTGTGACCGTTGTTGAAGTCCCAGATGAACTGACTTGTGATCCAAATGCACCTGGTGTCAATGTTATTTACGGTACTGAATATAATGACTTGATATTTGGAACCAACGGTGATGACGTTATCTTTGGTCTTGGTGGAAATGACCGCATATTCGGCCGTGCTGGTAACGACTGTATTGTAGGTGGTGAAGGTCACGATCAAATCAATACAGGTAGCGGTGACGACATTGCCTTTGGTGAAGCCGGAAACGACTCAATTGTCGGTCAGCAAGGGAACGACCAACTCTTTGGTGGTCCCGACAATGACTACGTTGATGGTAATGCAGGTGATGACATTCTCGAAGGTAATGATGGTAAAGACCGCGTGTTAGGTGGTTACGGTATCGACCTCATTGATGGTGGCGATGGTGATGATTACTTAGGTGGTCAAGCCGGTGATGACACTATTTTCGGCGGCGCAGGTAATGACGAACTTCTCGGTCAAAATGGCAATGATACGCTAAACGGGGGTGACGATGTGGACGTCTGTAATGGCGGCTCTGGCATCGACACAACTGAAGCGTGTGAACAAATTGTCAATGCTGGTGCTCAAAACAAACATTGGTGGACTAAAATCAATAATTAATCATTTATTCACTTCACTGATGTAGTCCGATTTAGTGGGGACAATGCTCGCATTGTCCCTGCTTTTTTTATTTCACGTAATTCTTGAGTATGCCAACATCAGACACCTCAATTTCTAATTCATCCCCTTTTTTAAGAAATCGTTGTGGTTGTCTACTGCCTCCTGAGCCTTCTGGGGAACCCGTCGCAATTAAATCTCCAGGTCTCAAATCGATGGTGTGTGAAATGTAAGAGATGAGTTCTGGTATCTGAAAAATCATTTCTGAAGCAACCGTGTTTTGAACTTCATCCCCATTGAGCCGAGTCTTTAATGTTATTTTGAAAGGGTCTGCAATTTTATCGGCCGTAACCATCCAAGGACCACACCCCCCAGAATTTGCAAAGTTTTTGCCCGCGTGAACACTATGCTTTTGCCAACCCCGAACGGACCCGTCATTCATGATGGTATATCCAGCGATGAATGACATGGCTTCTTCTTGGGGAATAAAACGGCCGTTTTTCCCAATGACGACAACAATTTCCCCTTCGTAATCAAACGTGTTTGCCGCTTCGCCTTGGGGCATTTCTAAGGGAGTGCCATGGCCAATGAGCGTACCGTCAATCTTGGCGAAAAGGATGATATTTTCAGGTGGTGGCATAGGCGTATTGTCAATCGGATACCGTTTCGGATAGTTGATTCCAACACAAAAAATCCGGTCAGGATTGTGAATAGGGGGCAAGAGTTCAACTGTATCTAATGCGTATCGCTCGTCACTTTGTTTTATTTCCTGTTTGAACTGAGTGAGAGCATCGGATGCCAGCACATCTTTAACAGAAGGATAACTATTCTGGAATTCGTTACGTACAGCAACGATGTGGTTATTTTCTACTGCTCCATATCGCATGATGTTTTTATCAATAAACGTGGCAATCTTCATGTCATTTCCTATGGTGTTTAGAATGCTTCTTCTCGTTGACGAATAACGGCCGTTACGACGTCGTTGTAGGGTGTTGGCATGTTTAGACGCTTTCCAAGTGTGACAGCCATCCCGTTTATGGCATCAATTTCAGACCGTCTTTTGGCATAATGGTCGTGCAGCATTGAAGGCTTGGCTTTTGGCATCCGCTCGACAAACTCAGTGACGTATGCGATTGGATCATCAAATGAAAAGTTGATATTCATCGCCTTTCCTAATTGGTATGCTTCCATGGCACAACCCAGCGCAATTTGCCAGTGGGCAGAATGTGCTTGGAGTTCACTAAGTGTGCAATCAAACAAAGTACATGGGCCAGCCGTTGTGATGTTGCAAAGATATTTTTCCCAAATAAGCTGATTGATATCTTCAAATGCTTTTGTAGCAAAACCGGCATCTTGCCAAACGGCCGTTATTTTTTCGAGTCGATTACTCATTCCCCCTTGCATCTCGCCCAGCCGTATCAAATTCATGGCATTATGATGAGCATGCCCAGGCCCCTTCATCGAAGCACCAAATCCTGCTGCAACGCCGAGAAGAACATTTTCAACTGGCATATATTGCGCAATTCGTTCACCAGCTCCTAGCCCGTTTTGGATGGTGATCACCAGGGAATCGGGATGAATGTTGGGCGCAATTGCTTTGGCACCTGCCTCCACTCCAGACGCTTTGGTAGCAATAATGTATAAATCGCAATTCCCAACATCAACTGCATTTGTGGTTGCCTGTATGCCAGTGACTGTTCGATTCCCACTGGCGCCTTCAAGCCTTAACCCGGTTTCCTGAATGGTATTGACATGTTCCTCCCAAAGGTCTACTGCCC
>JANQSK010000601.1 GCA_028284105.1 Anaerolineae bacterium | reverse complement strand
TGGACAATCATTGCTTTAAGTCGGACTTTATCGTCTTTTGTCACATTCATTCGCTCAGTCCACCAATCAAAATCCATCTCTTTCTGCGTTGTCTCAGTTGAATTGATTGTAAATCCAGCTTTCTGGAAGCCATCAACCCATTCATTTAAGCTCCAACAGCGACCGTGACTTGGATCTCTTAATTTTTCAAAGGCGTTCACATACTTCCCTGCTTCTCGAATAAGCTTCCCTTTTTTACCATGGAGCTTTGAGCCGGGAACAACATTGTCAACCACTGCAAAAATACCACTAGGCTTCAATACGCGGAATGATTCATTGATAAATTCTTGAATATTTGGGAAGTGATGCGGAGCGATGCGACAAGTAACACAATCAAATGTGCCATCTTCATATGGCATCTCTTCAGCATCAACAATTTGGGTCGTGAAATTATTGATATCTCGTTCTTGAGCCAGTGCTTCTGCTTTCTCAAGCATTTGAGGCGTTAAGTCGGTAATATGTACGTGGGCAACATGAGGTGCAAAATTGAGCGCTGTATGTCCTGCCCCCGTTGCAATATCTACAACTAGCCAATCAGATTGGGGCGCAACGAGTTCAACCAATCGATTGAGGCTTGCGCCTTTGGCATGTACTTTGCTATTAACATAGTTTTGGGCATTGGCTCCAAACTGTTTTTTAACTTCAGCTTTTTCATCCATGTGGTCATTATAGCTTAATTTGAACTGAGTTGATCAAGCCAAGAGATTGCATCACAGCTTCGATGTGGATGCTCAAGCAGGTATTTTTGTCCGGTTGGCATATGGAATAGTTGAACAATATTTAAAGCAGATTCCACAGCAAGCCATTCTCCGTCACTGGACCAATCCATAGAAAGTCCTAGGAAAAAGCTGGTCGTTTTAAGAAATCCATATTGAATTTCACCCGTTGTTGTGTTGAAAATGCCGACTTGGCGCATGAGCAAATCATCGTCGTTATTGGTGGCGGCGGCAATATAGGCTCCGTCAGGCGATATAGCTGAAAGGTGCTGAAAGCTGTTTGCGACACGCATCACGTAGGTAAATTCATCGGTGAGCAAATCATAAAGTACAAGATGTCCCGAAGCACCACGTCCGCTAACCATCACCAAAAGTTGGTTTGCGTCATTTGGCATCGGCACGACATATGAAAGCTGAATATTTCGATTAATATTGCCGTTGTTTGGTAAGATCGACTGAATTTCAAAAGCCGTAAACATGGTTTGAATCCGATCAAGATTGTTTACAGATTGAACAATAAAAGAGGATTCTGTTCGTTCCACATCGGTTTCAATATATCCAAAGGTGTCGTTATCCAGCCAAATTGGCGCATACCCAAAGCCGATAATATCCGTATCATATTGAGGAAAATCTTGCTCATCTTCGGGAGGCATGACCTCAAGCCCTAAGTGCAAATTAAAGGGAGCGCGAACCCCTGAGTGCCAAATACGGCCATCTGCAATGCGGGTTGGAAAATCAAAGTTATTAAATGGAAGGAAAAGCACATTTTTGCCATTGGGTGACCAAACGGGATATCCAATCCCTTCAACAGGATTACAAGCATTTTCGTTGCAATTTTCAAAATCGTAGATAAGGGTGCGCGGACCAGAATTTAAATCTTCCTGATTGGAAAAGGCGTAGGCTGCTAAATAACGGCCGTTTTCGCTCTGTTGCCCTAAAGAGATGGAGTACACCTCATCCAAGGATTTGATCACCTCTTGACCACCGTCTGTCCAGATGGACATCTCGCTCATGGGGGGAGCTGCATCTTCAAAAATCAAATGTTGAAAAACGGCCGTTGAATTGTCGCCAGAAGGGAACATGATTGCAAAATCTTCTCTATCAAAAATTGTTTGCCAGCTTTCTGTCGCAAAATGGTATTGATAGAGCTGGGTCGATTCTGCTGATAAATCGCGGGGATTACAGACAAGCGTCAACGTTTCATCAGGCATCGATACGGGAATATCCGTTTCTGCTTCGTGGTAAAGAGTTGCGTAATGCTCCCATAAAAAGTTAATTTCACTCAGAGAGTTTCGATCTCGCAGTTCGTTTGTCGATACCCCATAAATGACTGAGTTGAGCCATTGCCCAAGCGTAAATTCAGCCTCAATGAGTGATTGGAGCAGTTGGACGGCAGAGTAATCTGTGTTTAGATTGAGAACAAAATCAATCATCAGTTGAAGCTCGGCCCGTTCAGCATCGGATAAGGACGACCCTTGGTCCATCCCCCAATATGATTCAAGATTAAGCAGGTTAGGCGACTCTTCCTCCTGAAAGCGCGCATAGTGCATTTCAGGGGTGATCGACCAATTGGTTAAACCAAAGTCTGCAAGAACCAATGTCATCAGTTGATCGAGCAGCACAATGTTGACACAGCAATCATAGGAAAGCGTTTCAGCGACATAGACCCGACTCAACATCTCCTTGTAGGTGTCCATTAAAAAACGCTCGCTTTGTTCATCTGTTGGGTAGCCTATTAAAGAGGGGCTTGGCACATTGAGTTGAGACCCTGCATCATACTGCTTGTCTACATTGAGATAGTCAAGTTTAACATCTGGTGTATTGTCAAAGCGGATGATCTTTTCCCAGGCAGCACAGGCATCTTGTTCCATGGCTTCACAGAGTGTCGGGAGCCACTGATTCATTTCTTCAGCGAATGCTTCGACCCATTCTGCATCCTGTTGGGTATAGATAAAGGTAAACTCATCTTCTTCAAGCGTTCGCCATTCACCCCAAAATTCCGCCTCGGGCGGTGCATAGAGCCATCGTGTTTCGCCTGGTCGAAATACGGCCGTTTGTTTGAGCCGAATCGACTCATTCTCATCCGTTAAATAACCCAGCGAAAATTCAACCTCAGCAGAGTCAAATGCCGGAGTTAGTTCAATATTGAGTAATTCATAGGAGTCTGATTGATAGGTCAGTCCAAATGGGGCGTAATCCAAAAACTGCTCTTCTCGAACGAGATCATCATAAGCTCGGACCCACCCCATGTCACGACCCGATAGCAGCAGCTCAAAAAGATCGCGATCTTGATTTTCAACAGAGTCAATCAGGAGCGTGTGGGAGGAGAGGATATCTTCTTCAACGGCGGAAACGGCCGTATCCGTTTGTTCTTGAATTTGGGAGTAGAGGTAGTATCCCCCGCCGATTAAGAGTAGCGGTAAGGCAATGTACCACCATTTAATTGTTCGCTTGGGAGGCTCCTCTTGAGGGGTATGTGTTTCATCATCCCAAACGACTTCATCTTCTTCCGTTTGCCAATCAAACATATTGTCTCCGCACTCTTTGTTGAAAAATCGTTCAAATTATAAGAGCAAACGGGAGAACTTTTGGGCTTATTCAAGACATTCTTAGAAACGTTTCAACTAAACCGCTCTAAGAATGAGCACTCCATAATAAGCTGCAAAAATAGTTGACGAACATTAGCTTTCATCGTCTTGTGGATTAACCCAAACACCAATTTCGCATTGGGCTTCTGGAAATGAAAGAAGCTGATAGTAGTCGTGATTAACGGCCGTTATTCGTAATGCAGACCCTTGAGCAGACAGCACCCATTCAGAATCATCAGACCATACGAGTGGCATCTGTTCATGGTAAACATTGGGAATCTTATGAACCATGGCATCTTGTTCAAAATCATAAATGCCTAATTGATTTTGATTCGCCTCGTCCTGCGAATAGAGTGCGCCAAAACGGCCGTTTGGTGAAAAATGTTCTACCTCAAAATTCGATAGTCCTTGCCCATTAAATATATCTAAGATTTTCCCGCTTTCCTGTTGTAAATTATATTCAATCAGAAAGATTGGCATTTGATTGTCAGCGGTTACGATAACTGTCATCAATAACGTATCTGGCTTATTGGGATGAGACCGAACCCAATTTAAACGAGCTTCATCAAGGGTGATCGAATTGTTAAGCAAGGCTTCAATTTCAGATATGGACAAAATAGAGGTCGATTCACCGCTATTAACATTGACCTTCATTATTGATTCATCAAGTGATGCTTCTTCTCGCGCTAAGAATCCAATCTCGATATCTGAAATCCAAAAAGATGACCAGCCTTCCCAAAACTGCCAATCTGCAATGTTTTCAGGTTCTAGCCCAAATGAATCTCCTAAAACAAGGGCATACTCAATACCGTTCCTTAAATTATTTCCAAAATCAAAGGCAGCTAATAATGTTTGCTGTTGATCAGGGGACCATAAAGGAAATCCATTCATGGTCTCAAAATTACAAGATCCTTCATTGAGACAAGCTTCATAATCCATGAGGCCTGTAATGACCCCTTCCCCACCTAAAATGAGATAAGTCTCAGTTGGGTCAAACCCCAATGGAAGTGCTTCAGGCGTTTCCTGAGACCTGATCCAGCTCAAGTTTGTTTGACGGCTGTTTACCCAAAAAAACAGGCGTGCCTCTGTTGGATTATTCGTACGCATCCCCACAACAACCCCATCGCCATTTGGCAGAGACATCATTTTGGGTTGAACCTCTCCCAAAGTTCCATCAAAAATTAAAGCCTCGGTTTGAGCATTGTAACGAAAAAGTTTGTAGCCAACGACGGGATCAAAACACAACAATTGCACTTCTTGTTCTGGAAGAGGAAGCGGTGGGTCTTGTTGGGCAACGGCCGTTAAGCTGAATTGATAGGCAATCCAAGCGCGTTCTAATGAGGCCACATCCATTTGTATCTCTTCTTCAATCACAATATCAACCCACTGCGGAAAAGTTGAAAATCGCCCACCAATGATGTCAGTAAGTAAGCTGGCGGGATCGGTCACATTGGCTTCGTTTACCAAAAAATGAATAAACAGGGCAACTGGATCAATGGGAGAAAACCATTCCGAAGGTTCAACAGGATAGTTGTTGTTCCAATAGGTTGCTAAATCGCCAAATGTGTATAAAGGCGCATCAGCAGGCACAGGCTGAGGAAGTAATGATGCAGTCGACGGCCGTACACCTAGCTGGGACATCATTTCAAGACGTGTCGCCTGATAGTAAGGATTATCCAAACAGCAATTACTGTCGAACATCTCATCAATTACAATCAGTCCCAGCAAATTGGCATACCCGTTGTACAAAGCACGGTAGCTTAGCTCATTGGTTGGCAACCCCACCACCACAGGGGAAGGAACACCTAAAATAAGCGTGCGATAGTCTCCTATTCCCGGCAGTCTTAGCACTTCTAAATTGGATAAAGTGGGTGTTGAATGCGTCATGCTTACTTGAAAAGGAATAAATCCACCACACGAACGAAATGTGGCAATCTCTGTACACAATTGAGTCACAAACTGGTCTAGGTCCCGACTTAGTTCAAACGCATTGTATGGCCCATCTGGATACTCAACGTTAAGCAATACGCCTGAATAAAGACTGGGTTCTCC